>JBCCQM010000036.1:0-49544 GCA_039024335.1 Myxococcota bacterium | reverse complement strand
GAGCCGGAGCCCGCTGCAGAGCCCGAGCCGGAGCCAGAACCCGTCGCCGAGCCACAACCGGAGCCGGAGCCCGTCGCCGAGCCGGAACCCGAGCCGCTCCCCGTTCCAACCGCGACGCCCCTGGATGCTCCCGCCGCACCAGCCGTCGAAGCCGCGCTCGCCGAAGCGATCGAGCGTCGCGTCGTGAAGGTCTCGAACAAGTACTACGTGTCCAAGCCCAAGCCGTCCCGCGCGCGTTGGGAAGGCGCCCGCAAGCTCTGCCGTGACCTCGCGATCGACTCCGTCGACGACTGGCGACTGCCACACCGCCGCGAGCTGCAGCTGCTTGGCGCGATCGGCATGCTCACCAAGGGCTCATACTGGTCTCGCACCGTCGACACGGACGACACCGACTACGCCTTCGTCTATGAGCGAGGCGCTCGGCGCCTCACGTCGTGGGAAAAAGCAGAGACCGCGGACGTGGTCTGCGTCCGCAAGCGAAGCTGAGGAACTTACGCGTCGTCGCTGGACGCTTCGTCCGTGGCCTCGCCGCCGCGAAGGCGGGCCCACAGACGCGCGAGCACCGGCGTCAACGCGAACGTCGCGATCGCCCGGATCGGCTTGGTCAGCTGGGTCGCAACGTACGCACCCGCGACGACGCCCCCAGTCTCGGCGGCGCCACCATCGGCGGAGACGTCCGCCGCTTCCCGCCCGACGTCCAGCCCGAACTGAATGGCGAGGATGAACCCTCCCCAGGTCAGGAAGAAGATCCCAAACCAGGTCACGAACGCGATCGGGCCGTACTCCTGGACAAACCCCATGAACTTGTCCTTGAACGAAGGCTTCGCGTCACCATCGCCCCCCTCGCCCTCGCTCGTCGTCTTGGGCGCGTCGCTCATGATGCCACCACGCTCTTGAGCTTGGCCGTCAGCAGGTCGAGTGCAACCTCGTTCTGGCCGCCCTCGGGGACGATGATGTCCGCCCACCGCTTCGAAGGCTCCACGAACTGCAGGGTCATGGGCCGGACGCTCGCGTAGTACTGCTGCCGAATCTGCTCGAACGTGCGGCCTCGGTTCTCGATGTCGCGACGGATCCGACGAAACACGCGGATGTCGGCGTCGGTATCGACGAAGACCTTGATGTCGAACAGCTTCCGCAGCGCCGGATCGGCCAATACCAAGATCCCCTCGACCAGCATGACCGGCGCGGGCTCGACAAGCGTGGTCTCGGCGCCACGACGGTGCGTCGTGAAGTCGTAGTTCGGTGCGCCGACCGCCTCACCCGAGCGCAGCTTGGTGATGTGCTCGACGAGCAGCTCGGTCTCGAGCGAGTCCGGATGATCGAAGTTGAGGTCGCAACGCTGTTCGTAGGTCAGCTCGGGCCGGTCGCGGTAGTACCAGTCGTGCTGAAGCACCCCGACGTGTCCAGCGACGGACTCGGCCAGACGGCGGGCGACGGTGGTCTTCCCGGAACCAGTCGCACCTGCGACGCCGACGACGAGCGTTTTCATGAGGGCCCCCATATCACAGGGACCGCGGCACGGTCAGCTCGGGGCGGACTGGCTTCACCCCCGGGGCGTCGCCCGCTAAGCTCACGCGTCCAATGGGGTTGCTGTTCCATTTCCTGCGGCGCATGCGTCGACAGGTCCAGACTCGGCTGGAGCTCAAAGTCGTGGGCTTCGTCGCGCTGTTCTGGACGTTTGGCAGCGTGGGGTTCTACCTGTTCGAGTCCCCTCACAACCCCGACCTCACGCTCGCCGACGCCCTGTGGTGGAGCGTCGTGACGATGACGACGGTCGGATACGGCGACTACGCGCCCGTGACCGTGGGCGGCCGATTCCTCATCGCGTTCCCGGCCATGATCGCCGGAGGCGGCGTGCTCGCCTACGGGCTCTCGGTCATCACCACGTACCTCATCGAAGAGAAGACCAAGGAACTGCGCGGCATGAACGACTACAACTTCCGCGGGCACATCGTCCTCATCAACTATCCCGGTGAGGCCAAGGTCGTAGAGATGGTCGACGAACTCCGCCACGACGCGCACCTCGACGACCGCGAGTTCGTGCTGCTCACCGACCAGCTCGAGGAGCTGCCCGAGACGCTCGCTCGCCTGCACGTTCACTTCGTGAAGGGCTCGCCGATCAACGAAGAGGCCCTCGACCGCGCCGGACTCGCCAAGGCCGCAGACGTGATCTTGTTCGCGCGCTCCGAGCGCGATGAGAACAGCGACTCGTTCAACCTCGGCGTGCTCGTGGCGCTGCAGTCGATCAACACCGAGCTGACGATCGTGGTCGAGTGCGTGTCGCCGCTGCACAAGGACCTGATGCTCAAGGCGGGCGCCTCCACGGCGATCTGCGTCACCGAGCTGACGACGCAGCTGCTGGCCCAGGCCCGCGAAGGCCTTCAGATCCAGCAGCTCTTCAACGACCTGGCCTCGAACCGAACGCCGCAGCAGGTCGATGCGGTTCCGCTCGAGCTCACCGGCGGTGGCACGCTGCGCTTCTCGGACCTCGCCGGCGAGCTCGCGAACGAAAACGTGATGCTGATCGGGCTGCGCCGGGGGGGCGAGCAGAACATCAACCCCGGCGCCGACTTTGCGCTCAAGGACGGCGACGACTTGTTCGTGATCTCGGCAACGCGGCCGCGCACCATCCGGCGCACGGCCACGGACTGAGCTTCAAGCAGGCGTCGCGACGGTGTTGGGCTCGAGCATCCGCGCCAGCGCCTTGTAGGCCCGGTGTGCTCGCACCCGGAGCGCTCCGGGACGCACGCCGAGCCGGTCGGCAATGTCGGCCATCGGCATGCCGCGAAGCTTGTGCATCTTCACGACCTCGCGCTGGCTCGGGGGAAGCTGGTCGATCGCCGCGCGGACGCGGGCGACCTGCGCCTCTTCGCGCTCGCGCTCGATGTGGACGGCTTCGGAGTTCGGTGTCTCGGCAGGCACGCCCATGCCCTCGACCTCGCCGCGCGCTTCGAGCGTGGCGTGCCGCCGGTCGCGTCGGTACTGGTGACGCATCGAGTCCAGCGCCACGTTGCGCGCGATGGCGAGGAACCAGCCCTCGACCGCACGATCGGCCGCGCCCGGGCCGGCCTGGTAGCGCGCGCGAGCCTGGTGCGCGCGCATGAAAGTCTGCTGGACCAGGTCCTCGACGAGCGCCTCATCCCGCACCATGCGGGACAGCCGTGACCGCACGCGAGGCTGAAGCGCCGCGTGCAGCTTCATGAAGGCACGCTGGTCGCCGTCGATGTAGCGCTCCATCAACGCCTGCAGGCCGCGTCGTCGACTACGGTCGCGTTGCTGGGGCTGGTGTTCGCGTTGCGCGCTTTCGACTGCTACCTGTTCCATCGCCTCTGCCTCGTCTTGGTGGGAGCTTGCGTCTGGTTCGCCGCTTGACAAGTTGACCAGTCGGTAAAGTTTCAAAAAAAGAAAAAAAGACCGCCTACGAGGCCTTGGAGGACGCAATGGCGCCCTCGAGGATGGCTTCGGCCCCGTGACCGAGACGGGCGAACACGCTCGGGTCGTTCGTGGCTTTGGCCAAGAGGATCGAGCCCTCGAGCAGCGCGATGAGGCTTTCGGCCACGACGCGCGGCTCCTCCATGTGGAACTCCCCGGCCGCAATGCCGGCCTGAAGCACGCTTTCGACCCCCGCACGCCACTGCGTGAACACCTCGCGCAGCTTGGCCTGGATGGCGGGCTCGCGATGGGCCATCTCCAGCGCCAGGTTGCCGATCGGGCAGCCCCGGATCTCGCCCGACTTGGCCGCGCACGCGCTCATGCCCTTGGATGCCTGGTCGAACATGGCCGAGAGCTTGTCCCGCGCCGTTCCCTTGGACTGCATCATCATCTTCACCGCCGACCGCTGGTTGGCCGCGAAGTGCTCGAGCGTCTCGAGCACCAGCTCCAGCTTGCTGGGGAAGAAGTGATAGAAGCTGCCCTTCTTGAGCCCGGCCTCGTTGCAGATGTCCGAGACGCTCACCGAGGCGTAGCCGCGCTGATGGATCAGCTCGACGGCGGCGCTCAGGATGCGGTCCCTCGCGTCACTCACGCGGCCCATGCGGACCTCCGGTCTGTGTCGTGAAGCTTCATACTGGACTGACTGGTCAACTATACGCTACGGACCACGAAAAGCTACGCCGTGCGTTCTTTGCGCGAATCGCGGCCGGGCAGCCGCGCCCACGTCAGCTACCTTGAGGTTGTCGTGCTCGGCAAGCTCTTTCTCCTCTTCACGGTCGTCCCGGCCATCGAGCTGTACCTGCTGATTCAGCTCGGCGGCGTTTTGGGCGCCGTCCCAACGATGGGGATCGTGCTGACGACGGGCTTCCTCGGCGCCTCGCTCGCCAAGCGAGAAGGCAGCCGCGTGTTCGGGGAGTGGCAAGGCGCGCTTCAGCGCGGCGAGATGCCGAAGGAAGGCCTCGTCTCGAGCCTGCTCGTGCTCGTCGGTGGCGTGCTGCTCGTGACGCCCGGGGTTCTCACCGACGCGTTCGGCATCGCCATGCTGATTCCGCCGTCGCGCCGCGTCGTCGCCGGCATGCTGCAGCGCTACGTCGAAAAGCGCTTCGAGCTTCAGCCCATGACGCCCGCCGGCTTCGTAGGTGCTGCTGCCAGCGCGTGGTCGGACCCGGGCACGTCCGGCGACGTCATCGACGTCGAAGCCGAAGAGAAACCGGCCGCCTCGGACTGAGCGCGTCAAGACCGGGGCTTGCGACGCGGACCCTTGCGCCGCCGCGAGGGCTTGCGTCCGTCTCCGTCCGCCTTGGGCCGCGGCGGCAACCCGGTGTGCTGCGTGTACGCGCGCCCGGGCCGAGGTGCGTTGCCATTGGCCTTGGCTTTGGAGCGAGGGCCGCGCGCCGGCGGCTGGTGGCGAGGAATGAGCGCGCCGGGGCCGTTGCCGATCAAGTCGCCCCGCCCCATGCGCTGCAGCTCGGCGCGCAGCATCGGCCAGTTTTCGGGATCGTGATAGCGAAGGAACGCCTTGTGAAGCCGGCGCACCTTGAGCCCCTTGGGCACGAACAGATCGCCGCCCTCGCGCTTGACCCCACGCAGCAGGTCTTTCTCGCTGCGATACATCGCGGTTGCGCTGGCCATCGGTGAGGGCAGGAACGTTTGCACCTGGTCGGCTTCGAACCCGTTCTTCTTGAGCCACAGCGCCAGCTCGACCATGTCTTCGGTGCGCGTGCCCGGATGGGCCGCGATGAAGTACGGGATCAGGTACTGCTTCTTGCCCGCCCGCTTCGAAGCGCGGTCGAACATCTTCTTGAAGCGGTCGTAGGTGCCGATGCCCGGCTTCATCATCGCCGACAGCGGACCGTCAGCCACGTGCTCGGGCGCAATCTTCAGGTAGCCGCCGACGTGGTGCGCGACGAGTTCCTGCACGTACTCGGGCGACTCGACCGCGAGGTCGTAGCGAACGCCCGAGGCGATCATCACCCGCTTGATGCCCGGCAGCGCCCGCGCCTTGCGGTACAGCGAGATGAGCGGCGCGTGGTTGGTGTCGAGGTTTTTGCAGACGCTCGGGTACACGCACGAGGGCTTGCGACACGCCGCCTCGATCGCCTTCGACTTGCACGAGAGGCGATACATGTTCGCCGTGGGGCCGCCGAGGTCGGAGATGGTGCCCGTGAAGCCCGGCGTCATGTCCCGAACGCGCTCCACCTCGCGAATGATCGAGTCCTCGGAGCGGCTCTGAATGACGCGGCCTTCGTGCTCGGTGATCGAGCAGAACGAACAGCCGCCGAAGCAGCCCCGCTGAATCGTCACCGAGAAGCGGATCATCTCGTAGGCGGGGATCTTTGCGTCGCCGTACTTGGGGTGCGGGACCCGGGTGAACGGCAGCTCGTACAGCGCGTCCATCTCCTCGGTGCGCAGCGGAATGGGCGGCGGGTTGAGCCACAGATCGCGGTCGCCGTGGGCCTGCACCAGCGCCCTCGCGTTGCCGGGGTTGGCCTCGAGGTGGAGCACGCGCGACGCGTGGGCGTAGAGCACCGGGTCGTCGCGCACGGCTTCGAAGGACGGCAGACGCACCGCCGTCTTGGCGCGATCGTGCTTGGCCGCCGCGATGTTCGAACGCCGCCGCAGGCCAACCAGCCCCGAAGAGGTCGCCCCCTTCGTTTCGGTCTCCGCGTACGGATTCGGGCGAGGGTCGATCGGACCGGGCGCGTCGATCGTGGTCGAGTCGATCTCGGCCCAGCCTTCAGGGACGCTGCGCCGCATGTAAACCGTGCCGCGGACGTCGCGAATCGTATCGATCGACTCCCCGTCGGCCAGGCGTCGTGCGACCTCGACCAACGCCCGCTCGGCGTTGCCGAACAGCAGGATGTCAGCCTTGGCGTCGAGCAGCACCGAGCGCCGAACCTTGTCGGACCAATAGTCGTAGTGCGCGATGCGGCGAAGGCTCGCTTCGATGCCGCCGAGGACCAGCGGCACGTCCTTGTAGGCCTGGCGGCAGCGCTGCGCGTAGACCAACGTGCAGCGATCGGGTCGCAGCCCTCCCTCACCGCCGGGCGAGTAGGCGTCGTCTCGACGGATCTTCCGGTCCGAGGTGTACCGGTTGACCATCGAGTCCATGTTGCCGCCGGTCACGCCCCAGAACAGGCGGGGCCGTCCGAGCGCGGTGAAGTCGGTGGTGTCGTCCCAGCGCGGCTGCGCGATGATGCCGACGCGCAAGCCCTGCGCCTCGAGAAGACGGCCGACGATCGCCATGCCAAAGCTGGGATGGTCGACGTAGGCGTCGCCGGTGACGATGATGACGTCGCACGCATCCCAGCCCAGCGCGTCCATCTCGGCGCGCGAGGTCGGCAGCACGGGCGCGGCGGAGCCACGATTGCGCGCTGCAAAGATGCTCTGAGGGGTCGTCACGGCCCCCTTCTATACACCTGGGCGGCGGCAGGGGCCCACAACCGGGGAAAACGCGACCCACGGCTACGCTACGCCCGTTGCAGGCATGAAAGGGTCGATCGGCGCGGACTCCACCGGACCGGCGCAGACCGGTATCCTCCGCCCGTGCCCCAGCAGACCTCGCGACGCGCCGGTTGGGTTGGCCAGCTCGAATTCGTGCTCGGCCACATGATCACCCGAGTCACCCTCAGCCTGGTCATCATCCTCAGTCTCGTTCCGCACGACTGGATGCACACCAACGATGAGGTGTTCCTCGTCATCTTCGTGCCCGAGTTCATCGCGCGGCTGATCCTGGCGTTCCGCAGCGAGCGCGTCGACGGTCGCGATGACCCCACCGCGAAGGGCTGGTCGATCCCGCGTCGCGCCGACATCTTCTTGCTGCTGGTCGACTTCGTCGCGCTGCTCTCGTTCCTCCCCTGGGCCGAACGCACCACCCGCTGGCTGCGGCTGTTCCGGCTCACGCGAACCGTCATGCTCGTGCGCTACTGGGGACCGCTGGCCACCGACGTGTGGACCGTGATCCGCCGTCGCGAGCGGACCCGCCAGCTCACCTTGATGTTCGCGACCGTGGGCATCATGGCGTTTGCCGGCACCGTGCTGCTCAACCATGCGACCGACGCGGTCGGCGACGACTTCGACGGCGATGGCGTCGTGGGCAGCCCGCACGACCACGTGTTCTGGGTGCGGATGTACTGGGCAATCCGGCAGATCGGCGACCCGGGCAACATGCTCGCCAGCCCGCACGACACCGGAACGCTCATCGTCAGCATCGGCCTCACCTTCTTTGGCCTCTTCTTGGTCAGCTTTCTGATCGGCGTCGGCACCGATGCGGTCACAGAGGTCGTCGAGCTGGGGCAGCTACGCTCCGCGGGACTCAAGGGACACACCGTCCTGCTCAACCTCACCACGCCCACCCGCGCGCTGCTCGACGAAGTCGTGGGCGAGTATCAGAAGCTCGTTCCCACGGGCTCGCGGTTGTTCAGCCCGCGCGGCATTCGGGAGTTCCGCAAGCGCGCGAAGCAGCAGCGCGAGTTCGTCGTGGTGGGCCGCGACGCCGATCCGCCCGATTTCCTCCGCGAGCCCGAGTTTGCGCGCATCCTCTACCGCGAGAACTCCGACGTCGACGACGAGGCGTTCCTGACTCGCGCCGACGTCCCCCTCGCCCGCCGCGTCGTCCTGCTCGCCGATACGGAAAGCGACGCACCCGACGACGAGACCGTCCGTACGCTCATCACCATCGTCGAGCGACTGCGCGAGGTCATCGACAACGACGAGCGGGCACGCACGAACCTCATCGCGGAGATCGTCGACGAGAGCAACATCGGCGCCGCGCAGAAAGCCATCGCGCGTGCCTCGGGCCGCGTCGAGGCCCGCATTGTCCCGACCGAGCGACTGCTGGCGCTGTTCGCCTTCGCGGTAGCACGACGCAGCCGCGCCGCGGACCTGTTCATCAACATCCTCGCGTCGTCCGGGTACGAGCTGTACATGTACGATTACCGGCGCTCCGAGACGCCCGGCGACATGCCTGCGCTGCCCCACCCCGCGGATGCGCTCGAGAGCATGATCAGCCGCGGACTGCCGCGCACGCCTGCGCGACGGGTCATCCCCATCGGCGCCTTGATGACCGACTCGCCGACCGAGCCCGCGCACGTCGTGCTCAACCCCGCTGCGGATGCCGGCGCGCTCACGCCCAACGCGCGCATGTGTGGCTTCGTCGCGCTCGCGCCGAACCTGCAGGTCGCCTCCGACTTTGCGGATGAGACTCGCGCCCAGCCGCAGGCGCCCCCGCAGGCGATGCCCAGCGGCGCGTTCAACCTGCCGCCGCTGCGGCCCGATACGCCCAACCCTCTGCGCCGCGTCCTCGTGTGTGGCTTCCGGCCCGCGACGGTGAACCTCATCGAAGCGATCCTCACCGCGGAGCCGCGCGGCGAGATTCTCGTCCTGGTCGAAGACGAAGACGCGAAGGCAGCCGCCATCGACGCGATCGAGGGGCACAGCAACCTCGTCCGCACGGGACTGCTCGAAGGCCTGCGCGGTCGATTCGAACTCTCCGCCAGCGACGACGACGAGTTCTGCTGCATCCCCGGCAATGGCAGCGGTCAGCCCGTGGGGCGCGTGGTCTTCGAGACCGGAGACTGGACCTCATCCCGCCAGCTGATGCGGCTCCCGCGAGACTTCGGTACCGCGCCGGACATGGACGCGATCATCCTGACGTCGTCGCAGCGACAAGGCTCGGACGCCACCACCGCGACCGCGCTGATGAAGCTCGAGCACCTGCAAGACCACGTCGCCGCACGCGGCGGCCGGACGCACGCGCAGACGATCGTCGCCGAGGTGGTCAACGCAGAGCTCGCCCACCGACTCGACCGCCGCTACCACGCCATGGGTCGTGACAACGTCGCCGTGTACTCGCTGCACGAGGTGCGGGCGTTCTTCATGTTCCAGTCGATCGTGGTGCCCAGCTTCACGCGGATCTTCAGCGAGCTGCTCTCGCCGTGGGGCCAGTCCTTCTCGCGGCTCGAAGTCTCCGGCGGGCAAGGTGCGCCCACGTTCGCCGAGCTTGCGGCACAGCTGCGGACCCAGGGTCGGGTCCTCGTGGCGGTCGAGCTGATCGACCCGCGCGGAGAGCGGCAGCTGCTCGTTGGCCAAGGCGACCCGGACACTGACCGCGTCGACCTCGCTGCGCTCGAAGGCATCTGGGTGCTGCAGCCCGACCGCGCGCACGAGGGGACCTCGCGGTACCCGACGCTCGACCAGGCCATGAACGCTGCGGCGCCCCAGGGTCCGACGGCCCCAGCGTCAACTGCGCCCAACGCTTCAACGGCCGCCGCACCGCCCCAGGACTCGACTGCCGTCGCGGCACCTAAACCCGCGCCCCAACCGATGGCGAGCCCGATGGACCCAGGGTCCGACGTCGGGGCGCCGCCTCAATACGGGGTCGACGCACCCGCACCGCCACCGCGAACCGAAACCGCCGTTGCACCGGCCCCGGTCGGCCCTCCGAGCCAAGTGCGCAAGCCCAAGACGCTCACCGTTCCGGTGCCTCCCCTCTCACCGCCGCCGAAATCCGGCCATTGAGCATGCTAGCCTCGTGACGTGGATCGGGGCTTGTTGTTGATGGGAGTGGCCGTGCTCTGCGGCTGCACGTCGTTCGTTTCCGCGAGCGGGGGAGACGCCGATACGGAGGCAGGTTCTTCTTCGACGGGCGCTGCGGAGTCGACCCAGGGTCCAACGACCGACCCGACCCAGGGAACGACCACCGACGGCGGGACGACCACAAACCCGTCCACCACGGACACCCCGACGACGGCGGGCACCACCACCGCGGACACTGACCCCACCACGGGTCCTGACCCCACCACGGGTGACCCAGGGTCCTCCGGCGGCGCAGATGAGTCGAGCGGGGGCCGCGCTGAGAGCAGCAGCTCCGGGACGGTGGTTCCGGGCGTGTGCGGCGACGGCAACGTCGACGCCGGCGAATCCTGCGACGACGACAACGGAGTCGAGATCGACGGCTGCACCAGCAACTGCGAGTTCGGACCGACGGGCATCGACTATGGCGCGGTGTCGCCCACCGGCCTCGGCGGCGGCGGTGGCACCGTCATCGATGACAACACCGACGACTGCCCGCCGGACAACGTCCTCGTGGGCCTTCAGGGCAGCATCGCCAGCATGGCGGAGCCTTGGATCGGCGTGATCGGAGGCGTCTGTCGCCCGGCCGACCTGAGCAATGCAGATCCACCTGCCTTCGTCACCGGGGCGCCTGCGTTCGACCTGACCCCGCACGGCGGCTTCAACTCCGGCGGAGACTGGGCGACCGAGTGCGACGACGATGAAGTCATCGTTGCAGTGCGCGGCAACGCGGGCTCCGTCGTCGATGGGCTGGAGATTCGCTGCGCGTCGATCCAGACGATCGGCATGGCCGAGGCCTACGACCTCGAACCCATCCCGCTGATGGGATGGGAGCCGCTCCAGGGAAGCATGGGCGGCGCCCCGTTCGGCCCGCTCGTCTGCCCGCCCGGCGAAATCGCCACCGGGCTCCGGGTCCAGACGAGCAGCTACCTGAACCAGATCCAGCTTCGCTGCCAGGCGCTCGACCTCATCTACTGAGGACGGAGCGCCCGCGGGCGAGCGAAACGAAGCTAGTTCACCGTGGGCAGGAACGAGTGCGACTCCGCGTACTCGAGCATCTGGGCGGTGAAGTCGTCCGGGTACTCGATCTTCACGTCGGTGATCGTCTCGCCGTCCATCACGGGCACCAGCTTGGGCTGAATGAACCCGCCGTACGGCGCGATCTTCAGCGACTCATAGCGCTCTTTCACTTCCTTGTGCAGCGCCGGGTCCACCTGGACGCCGTAGCCTTCGACCAGCGCCTTGCCAGCCTCGTAGTCGCCCTCGGATTTGACCCGCTGCACTTCGGCAAGCAGCTGACCGAACAGGCCGCGAAGCGCCTCGTAGTCGTTGACGACGAAGTAGGTTTTGCCGTCCTTGGTCTTCTTCTCGACGACCTTCTTGTCGGCGCCCTTTTCGAGCACCCACTTCGCGATCATCTGGCGGTTGCGCATGTGTGCTTCTTCGAGGTGCTCACCGAGCTCGAGGCGGGCCAACTGCACCATGAGACCGTTGCGAATGTAGTCGTCGTAAGCGGCCTTGCCGGTCTCGAGGTCCTCCATCACGCCGATCTCGATGAGCTTGGGGTCGAGCAGGTAGTACAGCGCCACAAGGTCTGCGCGCGCTTCTTCAAGCGTCGAGCTGTAGTTCTTGAGCGTCTCCTTGGGCGTGCCCACGCCCTCCCCGAGCTTGCCCGACGCGTGCCCAATGACCTCGTGCATGTCGGTGTGGAGGGTGTCGGCGTAGTTGCCCCACTTGCGGGTCCGCGCGACCTCGGCGTCGTCGAAAGAGAACTCCTCGAGCACCCCGCTGCTCTTCGCGCTGCTGTCGTAGGCATGCACGATGTTGCCGAGGTTGACCGACTTCGAACCGTGCTCGGCCCGAATCCAGTTGGCGTTCGGCAGGTTGATCCCGATCGGCGTCGACGGTGCCGCGTCGCCCGCCTCGGTGACCACCGTGATGACCTTGGCCGAGATGCCTTTGACGGAGGGCTTCTTGTACGCGTCGGGGATCGACGAGTTGTCCTCGAACCACTGCGCGGACTTGGAGATGGTCTCGATGCGCTTGCTCGCCTCGAGGTCACGAATGCTGACGACCGACTCGAAGGCGCCCCGGTAGCCCATCGGGTCCCCGTAGACCTCGATGAACCCGTTGACGACGTCGACGCGGCTGTCGGTGTCGGCAACCCACGCGATCGAGTAGGCATCGAACGTCGCGAGGTCGCCGGTCTCGTAGTACGCGACGAGCTGCTCGAGCGCCTTCTTCTGCGGCTCGCTCTCGGCTACGGTCACCGCCAGCTTGAGCCACTTGACGATCTCGGTGATCGCACCGCCGTACATGCCGTCGACTTTCCAGGGCCGCTCAACGAGCTTACCGTCCTGCTTGGCGAGCTGGCTGTTGAGTCCGAACGACACCGGCTGCTTCGGGTTCGCCGGCTTCATCTTCGCGTAGAAGTCCTCGACGTCCTTCTGCGTCACGTCGGGTCCGTAGAAGTTCGTGGCCGAGCTGGCGACGAGGTCTGCCTTGGGATCCAGGTTGACCGCCTTGGCGTCCACCGCGGGGTCGAACATCGCGGGCTCGATCTTCGCGAGCAATGCGTCGACGTCTTCCCCCTCAGTCAGGGGCAGCGTCCCCGGATCGAGCGCCTTGACGGTGGTCGAGAAGAACTCCTTGGAGAACTCGGGCAGGATCTTCTTGTTCGAGTAGTGGTGGTGGATCCCGTTGCTGAACCACACGCGCTTCGTGTACTCGACGAGCTTCTTGTAGTCGTCACTCGACGTGTCGGCCTTGCCGCCCGTCATCACGGCCTCGAGCGTGCGGCGAATGGCGAGGTTGTGACGGTACTTCTGGTCCCAGATGATGTCGCGCCCGGCGAGCGCGGCCTGCGACAGGTAGTACACGAGCTTCTTCTGCTCGAGCGGGAGCTCTTCGAACCCCGGCACTTGGTAACGGAGGATTCGAAGGTCCGCGAACTGCTCGGCGAAATACTCGAAGTCGTCGCCGGCTTCGGCCTTCGCAGGCTCGTCCTTCTTCGCGGCAGCGCCGTCCGCCGGCTCGGCCTTCGGCTCCTTCTTGGCGTCGGCCTTCTTTGCGCCGCCTTGGGTCGCGGGCGCAGCCTTGGCAGGCGGCTTCTCGGCGGAGTCACAGCCCAAGGCCAACACGGAACACATGACGACGGCGCACAACGAACGCATGAGGCACAGCAAACCCGATGCAGCGTCCCTCCTGCAACGACCCGCCCGTGCCTCCGCTCACGGAAGAAGGCGCGACCGCGGCCAAGGCCACGTCGCGCCCTCAGCTCGGTGATGACCGCGACTCAACGACCGTAGACGGGCTCGACGTCGTCGCGGCGGTCTCGAACCTGCTCCGCACCCTTGTGGATGTGAACGGTCGTGCCGAGGTGCTCGCTCGATTCGTAGCCGTGGATCCAGCCGCCCGGAAGCGTCGGCGTGGTCAGCGAGAACACGTGCTGTGCGTCTTTGGGGCTCAGGTTCACGCACCCGTGGCTGAGCGGTCGGCCAAAGTAGTCGTGCCAGTAGGCGCTGTGCAGCGCGAAGCTCCCGAGGAAGTACTGCACGTGCGGGACCGCCTGCACGTCGTAGAAGTCGTCGGCGCCGGGCGAGCTGCTCATGCTGCCGACCGCGAGCTTGTTGTGGATCCGGAACAGACCCCGCGGCGTGGGGCTCTTGAACCCCGACGACACCAGCGTGGCGTAGATCGGTGCATCACCAAGCATCACGGTGAGCACCTGCGGGTCCAGGTCGACGTCGATCCAGATGTCGCCCTCGCCCACGCCGTCAGGTCGCTCGGTGGGCGCGGCGAAGACCCGCAGATCGCTGGCCGAGACGAACGAGCCATTCTCGAGCTTGTACCAGCCGTCGGTGTCGGCCGGCTCCACGAGCAACTCGTCGTGATAGCCCAGCATTGCGGAGAGCTCGGATTCGGACGAAGCCCGCGCGAAGGAGGAGGCCTCGGGCCAGTTGGACACCCAGGCCAGCTGCTTGCCCGCAGGGATGGGCGTCGACTCGAGGTCACGCCCGGCGAACCGGCTGGGTCGGAACCGAACGACGTCCTTCTCTCGGACCACGCGGCGCTGCGCGTCGATCAGGACGACCTCCCCCTTGATGACGCGACGAATGGTGAACGCATAGTCGACACCGGGCTTGAGCGTCGCGGTGGGGGCGTCGCCCGCGTGCATCGACTTGACGCTCTTGTAGCGGGGCGCCGTGCGGCCCTTCTTTACCTTCGCGTAGTAGTAGGGGGTGAGGCCCGCGCGCATCTTGGGCAGCGTCCGCGGCTGCGCATCGCCACCGGCGCGCGTGTTGTCCATGCACGCAAATCCGTGGTGGCCGAGGTTTGCCCAACCGAGCTCCCCTTCGCAGCCAGGCCCTTCGACGTAGCCAAACACGTCGAAGGCCGCCGCCATCGGAACTCGGCCGCGAATCGGGGCGCCCGTGGTGGGCTGGGCGTAGATCGTCAGCTGCTGGCGGGCGATGCGGCGCGCGATGGGTTCCGGCGCGGGCTGGATCGTCAGCGGCTCGGGCTCGGCCACGATCTGCGCTGCCTCCACCGCGACGGGCATCGGAGGCTCGGGTACGAACTCATCGAGCTCGTCCCCGGTCTCTCCCGCCGCCTCTGCATCGCCCAAAAGCGCGCCAGTGGCCACCAGCTCGAAGGTCCCCACGCGCTCGAATGCGAGCGAAGCGTCCGCACCGTCCTGCGCCGACGCCGAGGTGCAGCCGGCGAGGGCGAGAAGGGTGAGCGCAGCAACGGAGGAACGTGGGGACATGACAGCCTCGGGGAAATTGTGGCACCCCGCGCGCTGCGGAGCGAAAAGTGTGCAAGTCCCAGGCCGTACGATTCCGCCCGTCCCTCCGCCTCGAATCGAGGCCCAGCGACGATGGCCGAGCTCGGAGGTGCGCAGGGCTGGTTTGCGAGCTCCAGGTTTGACGCAGGGAGCTGGACTTTATTCGCGGCCGGGGGCCGCGTGCGCGACCGAAGCGCACGGACTCAAGCTGATGCACCGAGGGAGACGGCGACGCGCGAAGGCGGTCGCACGAACTTCTGATTTTTTCTGTGGCGCCGCGACGTCAAAGCCACAGCGCAGGAGGCGGACCCTCCGGAGGCGGAGGCGCGACGTCGTCTGCGGCTGCGGGTGGAGGCGCCGGGCTGGCGGCGGGCGTCTCTGCCGGCGGTTCCACGGCGGTGTCATCGGCGGGCCCCGGTGCGGCCGCTTCGGGAGGTGGCGGCGCCGGCTGGGGCTCTGGCTCCGGCGCCGTCATCGGTTCAGGCTCCGGCTCGTTCTCCGGCATCGGGTTCGACGGCGGCTCCATGAACGGATCCGGCGCGGGCTCGCGATCCTTTCGAGATCGGCGACCGCCCCCACCGAACGCCAAGACGAGGCCGAGCCGCGGACCCCACCGGAACGAGCAGTAGTCCAGCACGGGGATCGGCGTCTGATCGACGAAGTCTCCACCCGGCTGGTACTCGAACGACGCGTTACATTGGTCCGTGGGAAACAGCCCGGAGAAGCCCACGCCGAGGTCGAGCCACAGCGGACCACCGACGCCGATGTACGCCCCAGGCCCGGCGGTCCAGTGTCCGAACACGCCGTTGTCGTTGTTGAAGAAGACTGGGCCCACGCCGCCGAACACGTACGGAGAGAACCGCGGGCGGCGCAGGAAAACCCACTGCGCGACCGGGGTCAGCCGGAAGACGTTGGTGGGGATCTGATTCTCCAGGTCGGGGAGATCGCCCTTGAGCGAGCCTGAGTACAGGAGGATCTGATCGTCGAGGTTCAGGCCGACCGAGAAGCCGTTGGCGATGTAGTAGCTGGCCCCCAGGCCGAAGCTCAGCGAGATGAGGTCCTGGCTGTAGCCAAAGCCGAACCCGAAGCTCGGCACGACGGTGCCCTTCGCCCACGGACGGCCACGGTCATCATCGGCAGCCTCGGCGGGCGAAGACCACGCCAATCCAGCCGCGAGCACCCCCGCGCCCACGCCCAAGCTCCATCGTCGCGGTCGACCCAGCACGTCAGCATCGTACGTCGCCGACCCAGGGTTGTGCGACCGAAGCTCTGACGTTTGCGTCACACCCAGCGTCGCGGAAGGCCGCGAACGCGGCGGAATGCAACGCGGGCAGCGCCCCGAAATGCCCCAACTCGGCACGGCGACGCGTCGGCACGGATCCAGCACAACCTCGAAGCACCGACGGCGCCGACCCACGAATCGGAGCCGAACCGGGCACCAACCGATGCGGGGCCACTCCCGCCGTACAAGGACCGATGACCATGGGTTTGTTTCGAAGCACTTTGATGGGTTTGGCGCTCGGCGCCTCGATGCTGTTCGCCACCGACGCCAAGGCGGGGATCGACGAGTGTGGCGGAGCGCACATCGAGCGCGGGGCCGCCTGCGAGCTTCGGTATGAGGCCTCGTGCGAGGGCAGCTGTGACCTCGCCGCAGCCATCACCGCCTGCGCCGCCGACCTCCAGGCGGCGTGCTCGGGCCAGTGCGATTTTTCTGCTGACGTCGAGTGTACGAGCGACTGCCGCCCGTCCTGCGAGGCGGAGTGCTCCGCAAACCCAGGCGCCTTCGACTGCTCGGCCTCGTGCCAGCTCGACTGCGAGGGCAGCTGCACCGCCTCGTGCGAAGGCGCCGACGACGAGGGTGAGTGCCGAGCCTCCTGCGAAGCCAACTGCTCGGCCGAGTGTGACGCCGGCTGTGAGGTGCAGGCGCCCGACGCAGACTGCGTCGCCCAATGCGAAGGCTGCTGCGGCGGGTCATGCACGGCCGACGTGAACCTCGACTGCCAGCTCGAATGCCAAGCCGAGGGGTACGCCGCCTGCCAGCAGAGCTTCGTCGACGAGTGTGCCGGCTCGTGCGTCACGGACGGGAGCCTCTTCTGCGACGGCCAGTACATCGACTATGGCGAGGACCTCGAGGCCTGCCTCGACGCGCTCGAAGAGCGCGGGATCCGGGTCGACACGACGGTCGACCTCGACGGCGTCTTCGAAGGCGAGCTGGGCTGCTCCGCACCCGGAGGGACGGGCGGAGGCTGGGGAGCGCTGGGCATCCTGCTCGGACTCGGTCTCATCGCGACTCGCCGCGGCCGCCCCGAATAGAGGGGTACCATCGCGGGCATGGAATCCATGCTCGATGTGTCCGCGATGGAGCTGAGCCGGGCGATCCGTACGCGCACGATCTCGATCCCCGAGGTCGTACGTACGCACGTCGAGCACATCGAGTCCGTAAACCCGAAGCTCAACGCGGTGATCGCCACCCGGTACGAGGCTGCGATGCGGGAGGCCGAAGAGGCGCAGGCGCTGCTCATGCGGACCGACGACCCGTCGACGCTTCCCCCACTGCTCGGCCTGCCCTACACCGCCAAGGAATACATCGAAGCGGAAGGCATGCCGATCTCGGCCGGGATCTGGGCGCGCCGCAACGTCCGCGCCGAACGAGACGCGACCATCGTCCGCCGGCTGCGAGAGGCGGGCGCAATCCTGGTGGGCATCACCAACGTCCCCGAAGGCGGCCTGTGGCTCGAGACGTACAACACGATTCACGGCCGCACCGTGAACCCCTGGAACGAGCGCCGCACCGCAGGCGGAAGCAGCGGAGGTGAGGGGGCCATCGTTGCCGCGGGCGGCGTTGCATTCGGCCTTGGTGCCGACGTTGGCGGCTCGATTCGGATCCCGGCCGCGTTCTGCGGAACGGTGGGTCACAAGCCGACCGGGTGCCTCGTCCCCAACACGGGCTTCTGGCCGCCGGCCGCCGGAAAGCCGCTGAGCAAGTACCTCGTGTGCGGCCCGCTGTGCCGACGCGTCGAAGACGTGATGCCCGTGATGCGGGCGCTGGCAGGGCCCGACGGTATCGACACCGTCGTGCGCGACGACCTCTCGCTCGACGACGGACCGCAGGACCTCGAGGGCGTCACCGTGCATCCCGTCACCGCGTTGGGGCGCATCTTCATCCACGGCATCAACAAAGACACGGTCCATCGCTGCGCCGAGGCGCTGGGTGACCAGGGCGCCCGCGTCGAGCCGGTCGACCTGCCGCGCTTGAAGAAGGCGTTCCCGATCTGGGCAGCGATGATGGCCACCGGTGGCGGGCCAGACTACGCCGAGATCTTGGGCAACGGCACGCCGCTGTCGACGGGTCGGGAGCTCGCCCGCATGCTCGCCCGTCGCTCGAAGCACACGTTTCCAGCCGTCGTCATCGCGGGGGCCGAGCGCCTCGCGAACAAGCTGCCGGGGCAGCTCGACGCGGCCATCGCCGACGGAGAGCGCTTGCAGGCCGAGATCGAAGATCTGCTCGGGCCCCGGGGCGTCCTTCTCGTGCCGCCCTACTCGCGCCCGGCTCCCCGCCACGGCTCGCCGATGCTGACCCCCTTCGACTTCGTGTGTACGGGCATCTTCAACGTGCTCGAGCTGCCCTCGACCGTCGTCCCGGTCGGCTTCGATGCCGATGGGCTTCCCCTGTCGGTTCAGGTGGTGGGACGTCGCGGCGCGGACGGGCTCACCACCGCGGTTGCGGCCGCGCTGGAGGACGCGTTCGGCGGCTGGCGACGTCCACCGCTTTGACCCTTTTTTCGGCGCCGCGGTTGGGTCATTCTGGAGTCTCCGTGAACGAGAAGGAGCTCGACGCATTCAAGACGCGACTGCTCGAACACCAGGCGACGCTGCGGGCCGAGGGCGACGTGGCGCTGGTGCCCGAGAACGCCGACAGCGACACCGCACGGCGAGTCGACGAAGACGCGGCACCGCTGGCGGAGATGAACCAGGTCATCGCCTCGCGACGGAATCGAGATCGAACCGAGCGCCTCGAGGCCATCGCCGAGGCGCTCGAAAAGCTCGAGGACGACCCCGAGGACTTCGGGATCTGCGAGGATTGCAGCGAAACGATTGGGCGCAGGCGTCTGGAGCTGATGCCGTGGGCCACGTTGTGCATCCGATGCCAAGAGCTGCAGGAAAAGCGCGACACTGGCGGTCGTCGGCGTCACCTGACCGACTACAAATGACTCGCGTCGCTGCAACGCGGCACCGCCTCTCCCGTCGACTTCACGCCCCCATGTCCACGCGCGCCCTCGTCCTCGTCACGTCCCTGTTCACGCTGCTCGGCTGCGACGCCGAGAAGGAGGGCGGGAGCGCGACGATTCCCGAGAGCCTCCGCGGCGCCTACGGGCGAACCGATGCCGACGCGTTCTTTCCCACGCTGGGCCTGGAGGTCGACGTCGATACGCTGCGGATCTCCGAGCTCACGCTGAAGATCAAGGCCGGCAAAGAAGTCGGCACGGACACGTTTCAGATCGACGAGGCCGAGCTGCGGTGGGCCAATGCCAGCAAGGAGCCGGAGACCTGCAAAGGCACCATCGCGCGGCACGGCACCCGGCTGCTCCTAACGCTGTTCAAGACCGACCGCGAGGCCAAGTGCGACAGCGCGCTGGTCGGCGACTGGGAGGCGTGGGCGCCCGTCGAGTCGATCCCCGAGTCGCTCGCCGGCTCGTATGGACGCAAGGACCCGTACGCGCGGGCCGAAGGACTCAAGCTCGACGGCACATCGATCGAGCTGACCGGACGAGGCAACGCGATCGAGCTCGAGCAGGCGGTGATGTACGCCTCCAAGCCGAACCACCTGGTGATTCGCAAGGGCGTCTTTGGCGGGCGGGTGTGCCAAGGACACATCGACCTGGTCGAAGAGCACCTCGAGGGCTCCCTCGAGCCGGCGAAGGGTAGCGACGGCGCCTGCCCCCGGGTCTTCGGGCATCGATGGTCGGTCGACACCGCGCGCATCCCGAAGAAGCCGCTCTCCAACGGCAAGGTCAGCGTCGAGGTTCGAGGCGAGGCCGTACTACTCAAGACCCTCGACGAGCAGGGGCTCACCTGCGAGCAGGCCATCGTGCGCACCGCCACCCGCAACGTCGCCGACAGCGGCCGCGACGGGATCCCGGTGATGGGCGGTGAGGTCCTGGTCCTGCAAGACGCCAAGCCCAAGGCCGGCGCGGGCGCCTGCGCCGATCGGCTCGACGGACTCGCGGCCGCACAGTGCGAGCAGTACCTCGGGCTGCCGTGCGACGAGGGGATGCTGTCCTCGGTGGCCCACGGCGCGGACGAGGTCTCGTGCCCGACGCACGTGATCATCGGCGAGCCCGAAGGTGAGGGGCGGAAGGTCGCCTTCTTGCCGCAGTCGCTCGAGAACGCGGTGTGCTGGGAACTGCGCGACCGGCTGAAGTAGGGCTCATAGCTCGTCGCCGCAGGCAGAACACAGCCACGCCCGTTCGGCATCGGGGTCTTCGCTCAGCCCGATGTGCGCGGTGTCCCCGGCGGACATTTTCGCAGCGCAGCGGCTGCACGTCGCGTCCTTGCCCAGCCGCACGGGATTCCACGCGTAGATGTGGTCGAGCGAGGGGAGCGCAAGCTCGGCTCCGTCCTCGATCGCGGGTCCGACGTCGGGATCGGCGAGGCCGAACGCATCCTCGAGGATGTTGCGGACGAGGTTCGAGACCGACATCCGACGCTTGCGCGCCTGCTCCTGAAGCACGTTGTGCAGCCGCCGGTCGACACGGGTCTGGACCAGCCGGTCTTTGCGCAGCGCCTTGGCCCGGGCCTTCTCGGCCTTCTTCGCCTTTCGAATTTCTGAGGGCATCAGATGCAGTCGATTGTATTACAAATTTCAACAACCTGACGGACGAACGTCGCGCCTTGGCGTGAAAACCGGGCCAACAACAGCTTGACGGCTCTCATTTTTGTAATACAAACGGTTCAAATGCAGGTGCAAACGGCCACCACGACGGACGTACGAGCTTTTGGACGCGACATCGATGCGCTCAGGAAGCGGGTTGAGGGCCAGATCGGCGAATCGGATGTACGACAACTGAAGCGTCTCGCGCGCTTTTCGCGCGGACTCGAAGTGCTCGGGCGCTCGCTTCTCCATCTTCCCAGCGGGCCCGTCGGCTTCGTCGTGGGCGTGCTGAGCCTCGCGACGCACAAGCAGCTCCACGGCTCGGAGATCGGACACGCCGTCCTTCACGGCGCCTACAACAAGCTGCCTGGCGCCGAGCGATTCGCGAGCAAGGGGTACTGGTGGGAGTCGCCGATCGACGAAGCCTCGTGGCATCGCGGCCATAACGTCGCGCACCACCAGTACACCAACGTGGTCGGCAAGGACCCCGACTGCAAGTACGGCAACATCCGCCTCAACGACGAGGTCCCGTGGGCGCCATCGAACCAGCACCAAGAGCTGCAGCCGCTGCTGGTTTGGCCGACGTTCTCCTTCAACATGGCCGCGCACTTCACCGGCCTGATCGATCTCTACCTCCGCAAGCCTGAAGACTATGACGTGCTCCCCGACCGGAGCTGGTCCACGATCGTCACGGCGCACAAGCGATGGCTTCGCAAGGTCGTCCCGTACTACGGCAAAGAGCTGGTCTTGTTCCCGCTTCTCGCGGGCCCACTGTGGTGGAGGGTCGCGTTGGGCAACCTCTGCGCGGAGTCCCTACGCAGCATCTACACGGCCGCCACGATCTTCACCGGACACGTCGGTGAACACACCGCTGCGTATCCCGAGGGTACGCGTGCGACCAGCCGTGGGCACTGGTACGCCATGCAGGTCGAGGCCGCGAACAACTTCGAGGTGCCGCGCTGGGCCTCGGTCCTGTGCGGTGGACTGGACCATCAGATCGAGCACCACCTCTTCCCGAAGTGGCCGCCGAACCGCCTGCGCGAGGTCGCGCCCGAAGTGCGAGCAATCTGCGAGCGCCACGGCGTCCGCTACGAGACCGGATCGTGGGGCTCGATGCTGCGTCGCGTGTTCGGGCAGCTGCGGCGTCTGGGGCGGCGGCCCGCAACCACGGCGACCTCGTGAATCGAGTCGCACCTGCACTGACAGGGTGCACCCGACTCGATACCGCGCGTCGCCGCAGCTTTCCGCTTCAAGCGCACCCGTTCCGTGAAAAATCCGGCCCGCCAGCTGAGTCGATCAACTACCGTACATGCGTGACCTCGGCATGCGGAAGCGGAGCCTCGCAGGTATCCAACCCCAACGCGGCCGTCGAGCAGGCCCTTGCCCAGGCACGGGCGTCACTGGGCGGGCATGCGCCAACCCTGGGGCTGCTGTTCTGCTCTCCCAAGCTCGACTTGAACGCGGTTCTCGAGGCTGCCGCGGCCCAGCAGCCGGGCGCACAGTTCATCGGGTGCACGACGGCAGGCGAGTTCACCGAGCGTGGTCGGACGGACGGGGGCCTCTCCGCGTTCTTACTTGCGCACGACGACGCACTGTTCGACGTCCGGGTCGCAGCGGGCATTGCCGAGGATGTCGCCGCATCGGCGGACACGCTCGCGCAGGGTTATGCACGGATTGCCGACGAAGCGGTTCGTCGAGGCGCAAGCGCTTCGACAACCCTCACGCTCGTTGACGGCCTGTGCGCAGCGGGGGAACGGCTCACCAACGAGCTGAGACGGGCAACGCGACCGTTCCAACAGGTGATCGGCGGAGCGGCAGGAGACGATGCTGCTTTTGCACAGACCCTGGTCGGCCGACCCGGGGAAGTTCTTCGTGGCGGTGCCGTCGTCGCTCACGTGTTCGATCACTCGAACTGGGGCGTGGGGATGGGGCACGGACTCTCCCCCGACACCGACCGCATGACCGTCACGCGTGCCGAGGGAAACGTGGTCTACGAGATCGACGACCGCCCGGCGTTTGACGTGTACCTCGCTCATGCCGCGCGCAACGGCAAGACGCTCACGCCGCAAGAGGCTCCCGGCTACATGGTCCAGTACGAGATCGGCGTCTACTTCTTCGACGAGCTGCGCTTCGCTCGGGCCCCGCTCGGCGTCGGCGCGGACGGGTCTTTGACGCTCGCGGGTGACCTACCCAAAGGAAGCACGATCTGCCTTCTCGACGGAGAGCGACCGCAAATGCTCAAGGCTGCAAGGGAGGCGGCACAGGAGGCCAAGCGCGGACTCGCGGGCGCCGATGCGGCCGGCGTACTCGTCTTCGACTGCGTCTGTCGCGGGCAGCTCCTCGCCGAAGACTTCGGACGCGAGATCGATGCCGTGCGCGACGTGTTCGGGGATGTCCCCGTCTCGGGGTTCCTCACCTACGGCGAGATCGCGCGCTATCGGGGCAAGCTGCAGGGATGGAACAACGCAACTGCCGTCGTGCTGGCAATTCCTCGGAGCTGAACGCAAGGCGACTCTTGTTCACCCAACCTCGGCCCGACCTGCCCTAGTCGCAGTGCAGCCGCCGCATCACGCGATCGACCGCGCCGCGATAGCGACCCCGCGGGTAGGCAGCCTGGTGCGCTTCGAAGTGCTGGCAGGCGCCCTCGGTGTCTTCGGCGGTGCGCAAGAGCTCCCCCAGCTCGTAGCTGAGGACCTGCGCGGTGCGAGCATCCCAGGGACGACGCAGTGCGCGACGGAGCTCGGAGATCGCGGCGCCGTAGCGCTTCTCGGCCCGTAGCTCGGTCACGCGCTCGATGATGCGGGCCGCTGCAGCGGCCGAGACGCTGCGCCGACGCGAACGACTGCGTGCAGACTTGGGATCGGACTCGGGCTCCACATGCGGAGCGTCGGTCTCGAGGATCTCCACCTCGGCGTCGAACGGCGCTACAGCTTCATCCCCCCACGCGTGACGCTCACCCGGCAGCACGTCGACGACGACGCCGTCGGGCTGATGGAAGCGAATCTTGCCCTCGAGCAGATCGACGTGGCCGCCCGTGGCCGACTGCTGGACCGCAAAGCGCGTCCCGACCACTTCGATGCGCCCGTGGCTGACGCCCACGGCCACCGGCTTGGACAAGTCACGCACCGGCTCGACGTCGAAAAGGACGCGGCCGCGGTTCACGGTGACGCTCTGTCCCTGCGCGCGAACGGAGGCCTGCTCCCATACCTCCACCGTCATGTGCTCGGCCTCCAACCGGCAGTGCGGCGCGAGCGTCGTGTCCTCGGCATTCCCGGACGCGACGCATCCCTCGCCACCCACGCGGAACGCACCCACGGTCGGCGTGGGCGCGAGCGCGACGGATACGCCGCTGCTCACCAGCGCCGAGGGCTCGGGCTGCAGCCAGCGAGCGCCGACCACGGCCAAGACGAGGGCGGCGCCGGCGGCAAACGACGCGGCGGGCAGCCATCGATGCCATGCGGATCGCTGACGCCCCCCGTGCTCTCGAAGCGCCAGTGCGACGCGGTTGCGAGCGCCGATGGGCATGCCTTGGACCGACTGCTGGGCGTCGAGCTCCCGGAGCACCGTCGCCAGCTCGGGGGACTTCACGTCCGGCGTGTCGTCCGAATCACGCATCGGAGACCTCCCACCCTTGCGCGCGCACGCGGTCTTCGGCGCGCTTGATCAGCTTGCTGACGTAGCCCTTGGAATGGCCGAGGATCTCCGCGATTTCGGTCTGCTTCTTACCGTCGACGTAGTGCATCGAGAACGCGACGCGCTCCTTGGGCGGCAGGGTAGCCAAGGTCTCCCAAGCGTGCGCGAGTCCTTCTCGGGCTGCGACGATCCGCTCGGGATCGCGGGGCTCGGGGGCGCGGCGGCCAAGGAGCCATCGCACCGGCCCGGAGTTTCGAAGACGCTCCGCGCGAAGCCGATTGAGGCAGCGGTTGCTCGTGACCCGATAGAACCAGGACTCCAGGCCATCACGCGCCTCGAGGTCGTCGATGACATCGAAGAGACGGACGAACACCTCTTGGGTGAGGTCCTCGGCCCAGGCTGGGTTTCCGCCGCCGTACCGCAGCGCGAGGCGGTAGACGAGTTCGCGGTGTTCGACGTAGAGCGCCTCGACGCGCTCGGCTCGGGTGGCGCGGGTCTCGACACCTGCCCCGTCAATGGTGCTGGATGAGTCACTCATCGAATCTTCCACCCCCACGTGAAACCCAAGCCGACGCGAATGCCCCAGGCGGAGCGCGCCCAAGCAGGCGCGTTCTCGCGGACGTGACGCAGACGGCCGCCGGTGACGAAGCCCTCGGTGAACAAGTGGGCGCGTGGGCCCTGCGGCTTGCCGAACGAAACCGACGCGGGGATGCCGACGTACCAAGCGGCCGAGCCGCCGCGCGCATCGCTGTGCTGGAACGCATGCATCAACGTGCCGACGAGAAGGCCGAACTCCACGCCGAATCTCTTCTTGCCGAAGCGAACGTCGGGCCCACCCGCGAGGATCGTGTCGACCGCCCGCACGCCGTCGTCCCGCGACGGGATGATGCTCAGATGGAGCGCGGCACCAGGACCGATGCGTCGCCCGATTCGGGTTTGGCTGCGTACGTACCCGTCGACATCGCCACGTGCGACGAGCCCCGCGTCGAGCCCGGTCCGCACCTCGGCGTCCTCGCTCGGCCATCGCCGGCGCTTGGGTGCGGGCTCGGCCGGTTCGGCAACCGTCGGGGAGACCACCTCCGCCTCGACCGGTGCCGACGACGTCCGGCTGGGTGCGGTCCCCGACTCGATCAACCGGACGATGTCCGAAGCCCCCTCGGGGCCGCGGAGCTCGTCGTACGAAACGGCGAGCTGCGGGTCGGGACACGTTGCATCGCCGCGCGTGACCGAAACGGCCAGCGTCTGGGGCGCATGAACGACGCACAGCACCGGGTCGCCGGGGCGGGGGCGCGGCGTGAGGACGTAGCCCTCGACCAGCAGCGCCGACTCCAGCTCGCCGGCAGCCCCCTCGGGCGCCTCGGTCGTGCTGCGGAATCCCAAAACGGCGCGCCTGCCCGGCGGCTCCGCGAGCGGTTCGACCTCGGCGTGATCGAGCACCATGCGGGTGCGGTGCAAGACCTCGAGTCGCATCACCGCGGGCGGGCCGGAGTCGATCACGAAGTGGTCCCGCTGGCTGTGGACCGCGATTGCGTCGCCATCGACCTCGAGCGTGACGACGCGGTCGGCTTGGTCGGGCGGGGCGATCGTGAAGCCCTCTTCGATCAGCCGCTGGACCAGCCATCCTCGCAGCGCGCGTGCCGTCGCCTGCCCAGACGCGGTCGCGGCCTCGTCCGTGGACACATCCACCGCGACGCTCGGCCCGAGCGCGAGCGCCAGAGACGCTATCCCGACCAACACCATGAAGCCCCAACGAACGCGCGCGCGTCCGCTGTCGGTAGTTTGGGTCGATCCGACGCGAAACGGCGGGATTTTTCGGGTCGAACATGGAGAGAAGCCGGAGAGCGGGCTTGCAGACCCGATCCGGCCGGCTCGATCACCCGCGACGCCCGCCGAGGTTTCCTCGGTCCAGGCCGGGCGGGGGTGGCGCACCGTGCCAAACGCAGGTTTCCCCACCTCATCCGCACGCCTCGGGCTTGGGATCTTGATCACAGCATCCGGGCACGTCGGACGCCGCGCACTTGGCCGCGAGCGTCTCGGCTTCTCCGGTTGCGACGTCGTCGCGACACACGCAAACCGACTCGCAGCAGAAGTCGCCGAGCGTCATCAGTGGCGCGCACATGAACCCGTTCGCGCAGCGCGTGTCGTCGTCGAAGGCGGCGCAGTCGAGGTCGCTCTCGCAGGTGGTCGAACACATCGACCTCTCCAACACCGCTTGCGCGCCAACCTGGCACCGCGATTCGACACAAACGTACGCGTCATCGCCCCCGGCCAGCGTGACGCAGTCCGCGTCGGAGGAACACGACCCCTCCGGCGGCTCGAGGGTCTCGCCGAACACGCACAGCAGCTGGTCGCATGCCAGCGCTGGAAAGGAGATGAGGGGCTCGGCCGGCAGGTCGCCGCCAGCGTGCTGGCACGGCGCCCCGACGTCGGACCGGTTGCACGCGCTTGCGCAGACCAATCCGAACGCCGTGGCCACCGCGGTGGTCACGATCGTTCGCATCGACCCGTGTCACCGCGGATCGATGCGAAAGGTTCCCGAGTTGCGTGCCTCAGGGCGTCGCTGCACGCGGCGGGCGAGCGTGCCCGCGGCCTCCCTTGAACACGCGGCGCAGACCTTGGCTCTCGACGAGCGAAGCCAGCGTCTTGCGCTGCTCGGGGGTCAAGACGGCGTGAACGTCCAGGAGCGCGTCGAACATGCGGTCGTGCGCCGCAGCCTGCATCCGGCCCAGGTCCTTTTCGATGCGCGCCATCTCTTTCTTGCTCGGTTTTTCCTTTGCGAGCTCTCGGGAAAGCGCCGTCTGGAGGGCCTGCGCCGACTTGCGATCGCCTCGCATGCCTTCGCGGAGCGTCTGAAGGCGCGTGGAGATCTGCGCCGCCTGCTCCTCGGAGCAGGACAGCTGCGCGCAGAGCCCTCGGGCGTGCTTGCCGGCCTTGTTCTTCTTCTTGGCCTTCTTGCCCTTCTTGTTTTTTTTGCCCTTCTTCTTGCCTTTGACCTTTGCGGACGCGACCGCTGCGTCATCGGGCGCAGCGCTTGCGGGTGCCGCGAGGGCGAACATCAGCGGGGCAGACAGCAGGGACGAGCGAACGAACGAAGCGATGGAGGGCATGGTGACTCGGCGACGCCACGGCGGGCGGCGTTGCTCAGCTTGTCCCGTCCGTCCGGCCCGGGGCTGTGTACGGGCCGTAAATCGGCGGTAAAGCGAGCCTGGCTGGAGCCAGGATGAAACCTGTCCCGGACGCGCCGGTTCTGTTCAACTGGAGCAGGTGCCCTTGGAGACCGACTCGACGCTCGCGCCCAGCCCGGCCGCGCCGGACTCGGACGCGTCGAAGAAGTTCTTCGGCAACCTACGCGCCGACGTGAAGGCGCGGTTGTTCGCGCAGGCGGGCGCGACGTCCGGGCCCGACGGCACGTCCGCCCCACTGGTCGACCCGCTCGCAACGCCCAACCGCATCGGCCGCTACGTCGTCATCAAGCGCATCGGCGCGGGTGGCATGGGCCTGGTCTACGCCGCGTACGACGACAAGCTCGACCGACGCGTCGCGGTGAAGCTCCTGCGCCCGGGGCACCGCACCACGGGGGGTCGCGCGCAGGAGCGGCTGCTGCGGGAAGCCCAGGCGATTGCACGCCTCTCCCATCGCTGCGTGATCCAGGTGTATGAGGTCGGCACGCACGAGGACGAGGTCTTCGTGGCGATGGAGTATGTCGACGGGCCCACGCTCAAGCAGTGGCAGCCCTCTCGCGATTGGCGAGACATCCTGGCCCGCTACCGTGACGCGGGTCAGGGTCTGTGCGCGGCGCATGAGGCAGGCATCGTCCACCGCGACTTCAAGGCCGACAACGTACTGGTTCGACCGGCCGACCTTGCCGTGCGCGTCCTCGACTTCGGGCTCGCACGCACCGAGCACCTCGAAGACCTCGAGTCGACCGATGCCACCGCGCCCGCCACGACCTCGCTGACCCACACGGGCATGGTGATGGGCACGCCCGCGTACATGGCCCCCGAGCAGCACCTCGCCCTGCCCACCGACACGCGCACGGATCAGTTCTCGTTCTGCGCATCCCTGTTCGAGGCCCTGTACGGGTATCGCGCCTTTGCCGGGGAGACGCTCGACGAGCTTCGCAAGAATGTCCTCGACGGACACATCGAGCCGGCACCGCACTACACGAAGGTCCCCGTCTCGGTGCATCGTGCGCTGCAGCGGGGCCTGGCTGTCGATCCCGACGCTCGGCACCCCACGATGGAGGCTCTTCTCGCCGAGCTCGAGGTCGGCGAGAAGAGGCGACCTTGGGTCCGCACGGCGTGGGGCCTGGGCGTCGCGACGGCCCTTGCCGCGGGCGGTCTCGCGTGGAGCAGCGCCAACGCCGACGAGGTCACCGCGGATGCCGAGCGGCTGCGAACCGAGTTCGACGCGGCCCGACGCGCGGACGCCGAGGAGGAGCTGAGGCGCCTCGAAGCGCGCACGCTGCCCGAGCGGTGGAACGACCTCGTCCTGGCCTATGCTCGCGCCGCTCCAGGCGCGACCGCGTCGCTCGCCAGCCTCAAGCATCTGACTGTTGCAGGCGATCGCTGGCTTCCGGCGGCCCGGGCCCTGGCCAACGATGCCCACCGTCGAGGGCCGGTCTTCACTACGCTCGAACTGCCCTCCCCCGTGACCCGACTCGCCTTCGGAGGGGACGACAGCTTGGCTGCCGCGCTCGACGACGGCACGCTGCGACGCTGGGCAGATCCAACAGCGGACACCACAACGCTGACGGTCGATGGGACGCTCGTCGACATCGCCCTCGATCGCGACGGTGCCCTCCACGTCGCGCTGCTCGACGGACGCGTCGCGTCCTTCGCTCCCGGGACGACGCGGCCGAGCCTGCGCACGGTCACGGATACGGGCCTCACGACGATCGCGTGCGACCCGGACGAGGCCTGTGCGGTCGGCACAGACGACGGCCAGGTCATGCTGCTGACCGATGACCAGACGCAGACGCTTCGCGAGCACACGGGTGCCATCACCGCCTTGGCCTTCGACCCCAAGACCCGGACGCTCGCCTCTGGCGATACGGGCGGTCGCGTCGTCGCCTGGTTTCTCGACCGCGACACCCACCGCTCTTTCGATGCCGAGGTTCGCATCGACGGCGTGGCGTGGCCGAGCACCCCCGGGGTCCTGATCGGCGTCACGGCGAAGGGCCCGCTCGCGTGGAGTCCGAAGACCGGACGGGACGTCACACCCGACGTCCACGAAGACACGCGTGCCCTCGCGAGCGCGCCAGGAGTCCAGGTGCTGCATCGTCCCGAACGCGCATGGCTTCAGTTCGGAGACGACGCACCCACCCCGCTCGACCGAAGCGAGCTGATGACCTCCGTCTCGATGTCACCACGCGGCACATGGGTTGCCGGCGGCGGGTCGACGGGCGTCACCGTGTGGCGTGCGGGTGGCGATGCCTCGAGTGGCCAAGCGTCGGGACACCGCGTGGTCGACGTCGGCGACCACGGTCGCGTCGTCGCGATGCACGCCCGCGGTGATGCGCTGTACGGCATCACGGATGCTGGGCTGCTGTTCTCGATCGATGCGGACGATCGCGTCGCGGCGCTCGCCGAGGTCGGGCACGCGGTCGACAGGGCCGTCGCGTCTCCCGACGGACGGAGCTTCGCGCTTCGCGACCCTCGCGGTGTCCTCTCCCTGGCCGAGTTCGACGCAGCTGCGCAGGTCCGGGAGCTCGGGCAGCAAGAGAGGACGGCCCCGGGCCCGCTGGTCTGGTCTGCCGACGGTCAGTCGATCGCGACGCAGCGATGCGAAGGCTACGAACGAAAGTGCGTCGTCTCGGTGCATCCCCGCGACGGCTCGGCTCCGTCGGTCCTCGGCACCGTCGAAGGCACGTCGACGATGCTGCGCCTTGCGGACGATGGCAGCACCGTCGCCGTTCTCGGCGCGACGCGGGTGTCGACGTGGAACGTATCCACGGGTCAGCCCGCACGCTTCGACCATCCGCGCCTCGCCAACGGCGACCGCGTTCGGCCGCTGGCGATGGATCTCCACGAAGGTGCCGAGGTCCGACTCGCCGTCGCGCAGAGCGGTCAGCGTTCGCTGACGCTGCGGGTCTGGACGATGAGCGACGAGACCTCGGTGGTGCCCCTGTTCGAAGAACCGAATCTGCGCGGCGTCGTCCCGACCAGCGACGGGCGCGGCGTGGTCTTGCACACCGCCGACGACCGTCACCTTCTGTGGTTGCTGAGCGAGGACCGCTTTCGCTTGCTGCCCGACGGCACGCTCGGCGCGCTCACGCTGGAGACCGAAGTTCACCGCTCGCCCACCGGGACGCACCTGTGGGTCGTTCGCGCCGGGCAACCGCAGGCACAGATCATCGACCTTCAAACTGGACAGATGCAACGCGTCCCGCATCCCGTTGCGCCCACCGCGTGGGCACCCGACGGCAGCTGGGCCGACGTCTCTCGACTCCGCAACGTCCGACGATGGGCGCTCGCCCCCCCGGACAGCCCGGATGCGTTCTTGGCCTGGCTCGACGCACGGACCCGCGTGACGATGCCTCTCGAGGCGCTGCATGTCTCGGTAGCCCCCGAGCGCAGCCATCCTTGAGTTCGTAGGCCCTTCAGCCCGCCGGGGGCCCGATTTTTCCCTGTCTGATTCGTCGCGCCGGGTTGCACCACGGCCTGCAGGGACGAGACGATGGGCGCGACGCGCATGACGCTGCCTTGCCCACGCCCTTCGCTGCCGCGCTTCCCTCACGACTGGACCCGCTTCGCATGAGCGGACGGCAGGCGTTCGCCGCCGACGATGTCGTCGGTGGCTACCAGCTGCTGCAGCCCGCGGGCAAAGGGGGCATGGCCGAGGTCTGGCAGGCGCGTAAAGCCGGCGGCCGGGGGCGTGTCGTCGCGCTCAAAGTGATCCTGCCCCACCTTGCGGGCCAAGAACGCTATGGCCGGATGTTCCGAGCCGAGGCCGAGGTCTCGGGCATGATGAGCCACTCGAACATCGTGCAGGTGTTCGACGAAGGCGAAGACAACGGCATCAGCTTCATGGTCATGGAGTGGGTCGAGGGCATCAACCTCGTCCGGCTGCGCGAGGCGCTGAAGCTGATCAAGAACGTCGACGTGCGCACCTCGATGGTCGCGTTCACGATCGGGCAGCTGCTGCACGGGCTCAGCTACGCGCACGAGCTCACCGCACACGACGGCAGCCCGCTGGGCATCGTCCACCGCGACATCTCCCCGCAGAACGTGCTCGTCTCGACCTCGGGCGACGTGAAGCTGCTCGACTTCGGCGTCGCGCACACGGTCATCGAGGAGAGCTCGGGCATGCACGTCAAGGGCAAGCTCCGCTACATGGCGCCCGAGCAGCTCACCTCACGGGTCAAGGCACCCACGCTCGACCTTTTCGGCGTCGGTGCCCTGCTGCACGAGCTGCTCGACGGCAAGCGGTTCCGCGGCGACTTCAAGGACGACCGCCAGCTTCACGCGCAGGTCATGCGAGGCATCACCCCGGTCCTGCGTACGACCGTCGCGCCCGAGCTGGAGCGTCTGCGTCAGGCGCTGCTCGCTGCCGACCCGGCCGGCCGGGTACAGTCCGCCCGCGACGCGCTCGAGATGCTGCGACAGTATCGGGGCTATCGAGACCGCAGGGTCGAGCTTTCGAAGGTGGTCGGGAGCTTGACCGGTGCGTCTCGGCCACGCTCCGCGGTCAGTCCCGGCGGTGCCTCGCAAGCGTCGATGCCGGGACCTGCGGCTTCGATGCCGCCCGGCCCCGCACCCGCCGCTGCGCCCTCCGTCCCCCCGGGGCCCGCCGGTGCCTTCCCGTCTCCTGGACCCGCGCCGAGCGTCCCGCCTCCGGCTGCCGCCCCTGCGTTTGCCCCGCAAACTCCGGCGCCGGCGATGCCCGGGCCAGCGCCCGTCGCTCCCGCGATGCAGTCGTCTGCGCCCGCAATGCAGCCGCCCGCCGGCGGTGCGCCTCCAGCTGCGGCGGCGCCCGAGCGGACTGTGTTCATGGACGACGGCGGGTTGCCACCCGAGCTCGCGCAAGCGGCCGCGATGCACAAGTCGCAGCCGCCCGAGTCCACGACCTTTCTGCCCAACCCGCAGGCAGGCGCACCCGCAGCGGCCGCGACCGGGCCCGCCCCCGAACGCACCACGTTCTTGCCCGAGGGCGCGCCCGGCCTCTCGATGCCCACGGGCGAGCCCGAAGAAGGCACGGAGTTCATCGCACCTCCGACCCCGCACGGGCCGCCGCACGGCCAGATGCGTCCGGCATCGCAGGTTCGTCCGGCCACCGGGGTGCGCCCTCCCTCTCAGGTTCGTCCGGCCTCGGCCGTCCACGCTGCGCCGTCGGTCCAGCCCCCTGCCCCCGGCATGGCTCCGCATGCCCACGTGCCCGTCGTCGATGAACACTCCATGACCCGGTTCGTCGTGCAGCAGCGCAGCCCGGTGAAGACGGTGTTGTTGTTCGTCGTGGGCCTGCTCATCGCGCTCGGAGGCGCCGGCGCGGCGGCGTACTTCATCCTCGACGACGCCGAGCCGTCTCAATCCTCGGAGTAGCGATGCCCACCATCGTGTCCGCCGTCCCCCCGACCATGCCTGAGATCCTCCCCGCGGGGACTCCGGTGGGGCATCACGTGATCGACAGCGTGCTGCGAGACGGAGGCATGGCCACGATCTACCTAGCGCATCACGAGCGCACCGACGGGCGGGTCGCGGTGAAGGTGCTGCACACCCAGTACATCCACCAGCCCGACTTCGTGGCCCGCTTCGATCGAGAGGCCACGCTGATGGGACGCCTCTCGGGCTGCCCGCAGATCGTCTCCGTCCGCGATGTGGGTACGCTGCCCGACGGGCGCCGCTTCTTGGTGATGGACTTCGTCCGCGGCCATGATCTGCGGGACGAGATCGACCAGCTTCGCGCCCGCGACGAGACGATGGAGCTTGGGCGCGCGGTCTCACTGATGCGGGACGTGGCGGCAGGGCTCGCGGCGGCGCACCGCATGGAGGTCGTCCACCGCGACGTCAAGCCGTCGAACATCATGCTCGTGCAGAGTGCGGGGCGGGAGCTCGCCAAGCTGCTCGACTTCGGTATCTCCGCCGACCTCGCCGAGAGCGGCCGCAAGCAAGACCTCACCGCCGGCGGCACCGTCATCGGCACGACCCGGTACATGGCGCCGGAGCAGGCGGCGGGTATCTCCAACGTCGCGAGCGTCGATATCTGGGCCATGGGCGTGCTGCTGATCGAGATGCTCACCGGCGAGCCGCCGCCCAAGAAAGGATGGGGCGCGCGCGGGCCCGACCTCTCCGGCTTGCCGGCGAGGCCCCCGGCACTCCGAACGCTGCTCGAGGAGATGGTGCAGCCGGACAGCACCCAGCGACTCCAGTCCGCCGCCATCGCCGAGCAGCGGCTGCTCGCTGTCTTACCCGAGGTCAATGCCGGGGTGTCACTCGTTGCGCCGATCGACCCGAGCCTGGTCCACGCGCGCGAGGGCGCAGGCACGGCTATGGTGCCGCCCCCCGCGGCCCGAGCGGACAAGACGGTCGTGGCTCCACCGCCGTCCCGCGGGCGCAATCCGCTGCTGCTGGGCATGCTGACCGCGGTGGTGCTGATGGGCTGCGGAACGCTGGGCTGGTGGGCCGTCGAGACCTTTCGAGCGCCCGCGGAAGCGTCCGTCGTCGCGGCCGCAGACGAGACGGACGCGCCCACCGAGACGCCCGTATCCGAGCCCGAGCCTGCGCCCGAACCCGATGCTAAACCCGAGCCCGAGCCCGCCCCCGCCCCCGAGCCCACGCTGGTCATCGACGCGCAGCCGCAGCCCGCACCGACCAAGCCTGCAGCTCCCTCATCCGAAAAGCCCAGGCCGAAGGCCAAGCCGCGCCGCTCTTGCGATCAGCAGAAACAAGCCGCCCGCGACGCCGCCACGCTGGGAACCTGGAAGGTCGTGCTGAGCAACACCAAGCAGGCCAGCTGCTGGAGCGCCGCCAAGTCCGAACGCGAGCGCCTGCGGGTCCGCGCGTACCTCAAGCTCGGCCAGTACAAGAAGTGCGAATCGCTCGGGCAGGAGTCGAACGACCCCGCGGTCTCGGGGCTGGTCAACATCTGCCGCGACAAGATGGGCACCTGAAACGAAAAAGCCCCCGCCGGCAGGGCGAGGGCTTCACGTTCAATCGCTCGAGCAGCGTTCAGCTGATCTCGTAGCCGAAGTCCTTGAGCTTCTTGATCACGACGCGACGCGGACGACCGGTCAGCCGCATGATGCGATCGATGTCGACCGTCTCGCCGCAGGTCTTGAACAGCTCTTCCCAGCGCACGGGATGATCCGACAGCGGCTCGAGTTCGTGCCCCGCCATCTTGAACAGCAGTCCCCAAAGCTCGCCGGTGGAGCCGACCTGAATCCGCGCGAACGCTTCGGTGCGGTGCAGCTTGATCGTCCGAATCGCCTTACCGGTCCGGGTCGAAATCTGCGCCATCGTCTGCCCCATCAAGGTGAAGAAGATGACTTGGCGCTGCGCCGGGGTGAGGTCATACGCTTCGACGAGCGCATCGGTGAGCTTGTCCGGATCGAGCTTCACGGCGAGGAGGATACGCATTTTCGGAGCCCGTGGACACGACCCGGGGAAGAAGATCGACCCGGATCCGAATTTCTCCGATCTGGCCGTGTCGGACAGGTCCGCGACGCGGTTGAGCCCGGCCGGCTGCGGGGGCTTGACGAGACCGTCTGCCCCGCTGTAACCACCGCGCCCGCGATTTTCGGGGCATCGTGCCTCAATCGGATTGACCCACGAGATTGCAAGTGATCTCGATGGATACGGTCTCTGCGGACAGGTGCGCTCTGAGCACTTGAAAAATCGCTACACTTCTCGGGCCGCCGATGGCCAGCTCCTTCGCGCTCCCGCACGTCCAGTACAACGCCTCGTTGGTCGCACCAGCGTGGGGCCCTCACGCGGATACGCTGGAACTCGAGGGGACCTTCTTGCGCGTCCGCGACCTCGACCTCCGCGAAGAGTTAGGCGAGCCGTGGCAGCTGTCGGTCGAGGTCACCTCGGCCCATCCGGACTTCGATCCTTCTCGTCTGGTGGGCGCCGAGTTCTCGCTGCACATGCTGCGCGAAGATGCGGCCAACCCCGCCGAGAACGACGGGCGGTTCTTCCACGGCGTCGTGGAGCGCTCCGCCTACGTGGGCGCGTTCGCAGACGCGTATCACGCTCGGTTGTACGTCGTGCCTGCGCTCGCGCTGCTTCGGAACACGTCGCGCTCGCGGGTGTTCCAAGACCGGAGCGTCGTCGAAATCTTCGAAGAGGTTGCGGGCCCTGTCCTCGAGCCGCGAGGTCGAGAGGTCGACGTACAGCAGCTCGCGCGGGAGTACCCCATGCGCGACTACTGCGTGCAGTACCGAGAGACCGACCTGGCGTTCGTACAGCGTATTCTCGCCGAGGAGGGGATCGTCCTCGCGTTCGAGGCCGACGAGGTTCTCGAGCGCACCGTGCTGCTCGACGACCGTGACCGCTTCCGCTCGGTGCTGCGAACCGTCGAGGGCCTCGAGGGCAACCCGCCGCCGCAGCACATGCCCGTTCGCGGAGACCGTGGCGAGCTCTCCGACGAGGAGACGATCGCGGCCTTCACGTGGCGGCGCAGCGTCCACGCGCCACGCACCGAAGTCGAACAGTGGGACTGGAAGCAGGCCGCGCCTGCACAGCTGCAGGCACGCATCGTCCCCGAGGGCGGCGACGCCCCGTGGCACGCCGGCGAGCACTACCGCCATGGCGCCCGCCGCCTTCAGGAGGGCGAAGGCGGCGACGGGCAGCACCTCGACGACTCGATGGACCGGGCCGAGCGCGCAGCAACCCGCCTCGTCCTCGACGCCAACGTCTTCGAGGGCCTCTCCAACGCGCTGAGCATGACGCCCGGCGGCACCTTCGAGCTCGACGGGCACCCCGACCCCGAGCTCAACGGTCCTTATTACTGCCTTCGGGTTGCACACCACGCCGACAACGCCCACGTCGAGCTCGGCGGCGGTGGGGGCTCACCGTACGGCAACCGATTCATCTGCACCGCACTCGACAACGAGTACGCACCGCACGTGCGGGCGCGGCCGCGCATCTATGGCGTCCAGACGGCCACCGTGGTCGGGCCGGCGGGCGAAGAGATTCACACCGACGCCTACGGGCGCGTGAAGGTGCGGCTGCACTGGGACCGCGAGCAGCGTGACCAAGACGACGACACCAGCTGCTGGCTTCGGGTCGCGCAGAGCTGGGCCGGCGGCGGCTGGGGTGCGCAGTTCGTCCCCCGCATCGGCATGGAGGTTCTCGTCAGCTTTCTCGGCGGCGACCCGGACCGTCCCGTGTGCGTGGGCGCGGTCTACAACGGCCAAAACATGCCGCCGTATTCACTGCCGGACAGCAAGACCCAAAGCGGCATCAAGACGCGCAGCAGCCCCGGCGGCGACGGCTACAACGAACTTCGCTTCGACGACGCAGCCGGCAGCGAAGAGGTCTACTTTCACGCCCAAAAAGACCACAACGAACGGGTGCTCAACGCCCACGCGCAGCGCGTCGGCGCGACGCAGACCGTCTCGGTGGGGGCGAATCAATCGCTGAGCGTGGGCGGTGCCCGATCGGTGTCGGTCACGGGCGACCAAACCATCAAGGTCGGCGCCGAGCCCCCCGAAGACGGCGAGCCCAAGCCGAGTCCGTCGCACCACAGCCTGTCGACCACCGGCTCGATCACGCAGACGGCGGATCAAACCGTCCTCATCGAGGCAACGGAGAAGATCACGCTCAAGTGCGGGGCGTCGAGCATCGTGATCGATCCGGCGTCCATCACGATCACCGCCGGAAGCGGCGCCTCGATCGCCGTCGCGTCAGGCCTGGGCCTGATGACCGGGGGACCGGGCGGCGCAGCGGCACCTGGCATCGACGTCTCCATGGATAAGGACGGCAAGATGGGCGTGGCGTCCATCCTCGGCAGTACGGTGTCCATCGACGGCGAGATCCATGCGACCTCGGCGGCGCAGAGCTTCCTCAGCTTGACCGACACCGTCAAAGCCATGAGCCCAGGCCGTGCAAACGTCGAACTCAGCACCGACGTCGCCATCCAGGGCGCCAACATCAAGCAGCAGGCCGCCGGCGCCTCCCTCGAGCTTTCGACCGGCATCAAGGGCAGCGGGGCAAGCGTCGCGATGTCGGCCGGGCCCTCCAAGCTCGAGCTGGGCCCCGCGTCGGCCAAGCTGGCGTCGGTCACCGTCGACGTGACCGGCATGGGCATGGTCAACATCGGCGCCCCCAACGTGAAGATCAACTGAGGGCATGGAGTCCTTCGGTCCCCCGCTCGAGCGCTTGATGGAAGCGATGGCGGCGTTCGTGCGGACGCCGGCGACCAAGCTGCTGCACGTGCGTTCGGCCGCAGACGCTCGAAAGGGGTGCGTCGAGGCGGTGATGGCCTACGAGCGCGACCCAGCCAACACCGCGCCGTTCTATCTGTTCGAGCAAGAGCACACGGCCACGTCAAACGGCTGGGCCGAACGGGCCGAGCACGGCCGACTGCAGCATGCGCATCGGGCCGAGCGGATGGACGAGGTCGGTGAGCCGCTGACGCCGCTCCCCGAGGGGCCTGCGGTCGATGACCCGCGGGCTCGATTCGCGGCGCAGCTCCTGCAGCTGCAGCACGGTCAGCCCGAAGGCGCCCACGGCATGGTGGCCGTGCTCGCGCCCACCACCCTCGATGCCTCCGAGGCGTGGCACGCGGGGGTGCAGCCGCTCATCATGGATCCCAAGCTCGCCGCGGTTCGGTTCATCGTCATCGAGACGCCGCCGGCCCCGACAGAGCAGCTCGCGACGAGCCTGCGCGACCGGGCCGCGCACGTGAAGGTCGAGCCCAACGCGGCCGCACGCGACCGCGACGTGGAGTCCATGCTGGAGAATCTCGTCCCCGGCGCGCCGGCCCCCGGAGCTTCGCCCGAGCTTGCCCCGCCCCAGCATCCCAGCGCCGCGCCCCCGGCCGAGCCCACGCCCGACTCCAAGCTGCGAGGCCTCATGGCCGAGAAGCTGATCGCCTCGACCCTGGCGATGAAGCAGGGTCGCGCGGCCGAAGCGGTGCAGTCCACCCGCGAGGCGCGAGACCTGTGCAGCGCGGCCGGGCTGCACCGCGACGCGATCAACATGGAGCTGGTCCTGGGCGGGCAGCTGCTCGGCGCCGGCAGCCCATCGCAGTCGCAGGCCGCGTTCGAGCGCGCCTCCAAGACGGCCACCGAACACGGCAAGACCGCCCAGGCAGCGACGGCCCAGTTTGCGCTCGGCGCGACTAAGCTCACCCGCCGCGACAAGCAGGGAGCCCTGGTTTGCTACGCCGAAGGCACGGTCTCCGCCGAGTCGTCGGGGCAGCCCGCGCTGGCGATCGAGGGTGGACGCCTCACCGGGCAGCTCGCCGCCGACCTGGGCATGCAGGCCCAAGCCATCGCGTTTTGGACCAAGTCGGTCAAGCTCGCCGAGGCCGCCGGACCGCAGGCGCCGTTCACCTCGGCCGGTGAGTCGGCGCGCAGCCTCGCCGCGATGTGTCGCAAGCGCGGCCTCGCCGACCAAGCGGCAACCTTCGAGGCCAAAGCAGACGTCCTGGAGAACCTCGTCGTTCCCGAGCAGCCGATGGCGCTGGGCGAAGAGGCGCTGCCCGACGACGCGGTGGTCACCGAGGAGGCAGCCGCGCCCAAGCCCGCCGCGCCCGAACAGCCGCAGCGCTACCTTCCCGTGGGCGTCGCGGCGGCCCCCGTCGACGCGATGAGTTTCGGTGGACCCCCCGAAGAGGGCGAAGAGGGCACCGACATGCTCTCGATGGACGACATCGCCCGCATGAAGGACGGTGCCGAGGCCGCCTCGGCCGAAGACCCCGGCCTGCTCGCGGAGGACGGGGTCGACCCTGCGGTCGCCACCCTCGATGACGAGCAACTCGAAGCCTTGCGCTCGGCCACCTTCGACGTCCTCGACGAAGACTCCAGCAGCATGCTCTCCCGCGAGGAGCTTGCCGCGCTCACCGGCGAGCTTCCCTTCGTCGTCCCTCCGGTCGACGCGGCGCCGGCCCCCGCACCGCCTCCGGTCACCGCCCCGACCGTCGACGAAGAAGACCTCGGCTTTGATCTCGATGCTCTCGACGCGCTGCGCGACGCCGACATCGAAGACGAGGACGACGGCGGTGCGACCCTGCATCGCCGCGACACCTTCGACGAATGAGCCGCGCTCAATTGTCGAGCGCGCCCGCCTCGACCCAAGCGCGAACGACCTCGAGTTCCGACGCGTCGAGCGGCTCATACTGCGGCGGCATCGGGCCTCCGAAGGCGCCCGGCTCCGTCGCTTCGACCTTCTGCACCAGCACGCTCGCGTCCGCGTTGCCGGGCTCGATCACCATCGCGCTGGAGTCGAAGATGCTGGCAACACCAACGGCGCCCGTGTCCGGATCGAAGGGGTCGGCGAGGTTCGGGGGCTGTCCGCCGAACGAGTGGTGGCAGTAGGTACACTTCCCGCCGCGCTCGCCGAGCCGCGTTTCGTCGCCGAAGATCGGCGCGATCAACTCGGCGTACATCGCATCGTCGTTCGCACCGGCATCGATCCACGCGCGCAGGTCGGCAAGCTCCTGTGCCGTGAGCGGCTCGAGGTTCAACGGCATCGCCGCGCCTCCGATGGCCGGGTCGGTGACGTAGGGAACCGCCAGCTTGTCGAGCAAGAAGCTGCCCTCGGGGTCGCCCGGCGCGACGTTGAGCATGGGCGTGCCTCCCTCGGGGTAGGCCTCCGCCCACGTGTTGACCGAGCCCACCATGCCGTTGGGGGCGGAGAACGGGTCCGCGATGTCCACCCCCACCGCGGCGTCGTCGTGGTGGCACGCAAAGCACCCCCGCGAGGCGAAGATCGGGCGCACGTCGGCGCTGTAGCTCGGCTCTCCCGCGCCGCCGCTGCTGTCTCCGTCGTCTTCACCATCGCCGTCGCCGTCGCCGTCGCCGTCGCCGTCGGGAAGCTCGACGCCCGCGACCCACCCAACGATCAGCGCGCGGTCCTCTGCCGTGAGTTCGCCGGGGGCCAAGGGCATCTGGCTTCCCAGGCTCGGACCCGGCTGAATTTTCTCCACGAGGTAGCTGTTGCCGACATCTCCGAACGTGACGTACGGGCCGCCGGCACCAGACTGCGTGACCCAGGCTCCGCCACCTCCAACCGAGAGGTCCGGGGCGACCGTGCCCTCGTGACACCCCGCGAGTGCGCAGCTCTGCGTCAGTCGCAGCTGCACCGCGGACGGCACGGCGCCTTCGTCTTGCGTCTCGTCATCCACCCGGACGACCTGCGTACAACCTCCGGCAAGGAACAGAACTGCAACCAGCGTGCGTGTCATGAGCTGTCTCCCAGCGCGCCTGCGCTCGGCGTGGCTCGAGCGTGAACGCGGCGATCGCCGTGCAACGTTACACCGATGACACGGGCTTCGCGGCCCGTCGAGACCATCCATGCCGGCGCCGGTCGCCGATTCTCCGTTTTGGGTCTCGGCGGCGCGCAGGTCCGCGTACACCGCCGGGGTGTTCCTCGCTACGATGCCGGCGTCATGAGCGAGCCGTTCGTCTTCGACCCCCCCACGCGCATTCTCCTCGGCCCTGGGCCCAGCGAGGTGCCCGCGCGGGTGCTCTCGGCCCTGGCCCGTCCCACCGTCGGGTACCTCGACCCGACCTACGTTGCGCTGATGCGATCGCTGCGGGGGCTGCTGCGCATGGTGTTCGACACCGAGAATGAAGCGACGCTGGCGATCACCGGCGCAGGCACGGCGGCGATGGAGGCAGCGGTGTTCAACGCGGTCGAGCCGGGCGACAAGGCCGTGGTCTGCGTTCACGGGTATTTCGGCGACCGGCTGCGCCAGATCATGGAGCGCGCCGGCGCCGAGGTGACCGTGGTCGAGTCCCCCTGGGGCAGCCCGACCACGCCCTCGGACGTGGCCGCGGCCCTGCAAAAGGCCGGTGACGTCAAAGTCGTGGGCGTGGTGCATGGAGAGACATCGACCGGCGTTCGACAAGACATCCCCGAGATCGCCAAGCTGGCCCACGACCACGGGGCCGTCCTCATCGCCGACACGGTCGCCTCGCTCGGAGGGGCGGAGTTCGCAACCGACGCTTGGGGCGCCGATATCGTCTATACGGGCTCGCAGAAGTGCATCAGCGCGGTCCCGGGCACGTCGCCGATCACGTTCAGTGACCGCGCGATGGCGAAGATCCGCAACCGCGCCCAGCCGTGTCGCAGCTGGTACCTGGACCTGCTGCTCAACCTCAGCTACTGGGATGCGCCGCCCAAGTACCACCACACGGGCCCGATCAACCTGAACTACGCCCTGTACGAAGGCCTGCGCATCATCGAGGAAGAGGGCCTGGCAAACCGCACCGCGCGGGTCAAGCAGACCGCCGAAGCCATGTGGGCCGGCTTTGAAGCGATGGGGATGAAGATGCTGGTCCCCGCATCCCACCGCCTGCCGACGCTGACGACCGTCTGCGTTCCCGACGGCGTCGATGAAGCGAAGGTTCGCGCATACCTGATGCAGCGCCACGGAATCGAAATCGTCGGCGGGCTCGGGCCCCTCGCCGGCAGGGTCTGGCGCGTCGGCCTGATGGGCGCCTCCTGCCAGCCTCGCCACGTCATCTTGCTGCTCGCGGCCATGGAAGCCGCCTTGGCGGCACAGGGGCACAAGTGTCCCAGCGGCGCAGGCGTGGCCGCGGCGGTCGAGCGGATGCCCACCTGACCCTACCGACCCGCCCGCCGCGGTACCATGTGGGTGGGATGGGGTCGAAGCTAGGACAGCTGCTCTCCTTTCTGGGGCGGGACGACGCGATACAGCTGATGTTCCGCGCCGGGCAGCCGGTCACGCTGCACACCACCCGGCGCGCGCATCCGGTGACCGCGGCGAATCTTTCGTCGAAACAGATCGCCCGGTTCTTCGAGGGCACGCCCGTCGCGACGATGCTTCGGGAGAAGTCCGACGGCACCGGGCGCTACGTGCTGCTGGGCAAGACGCACGAGGTCGAGATTCAGCAGCGCGGCGAGGTCTTGGAAGTGTCGGTTCGTCTCGACGACTCCGGAAAGCGCGCTACCGATTCCAAGCCGCGAACGCGCGAAGACCTGTTCACGCCCGCGCCGACGACCCCCACGCCGATTCCGTACGCGTCGGTCCACCGCGCCGCAAAGCGGGCAGAGCCAAGCAGCGACGTCGCGGCGCCGAAGCCCGCGCCCAGCGACAGCGCGCCAACGGTTCGTCCCCGAGGTCCCGGCGCGTACCGACCCACGGTCGCCGCCCCGGAGGCCCCGAACGGAGCGGGCAAGACCGCCACGCACGAAGCACGCCTGCGGGCGGCGCTCATCGCAGCACGCGGACGCTCGGGGCGACGCGTTCTCGTGCAGCCAGAGGTCACGATCCGAACCCAACTCGACGGGGACTGGCTCAACACCGGGGCCGCGGTGAAGCGCGAAGACATCGACGCCTTGGTCAAAGCACTGTTCGACGTCCCACACCTCGAGCAACTGGCGAGTCGCGGCCACGCATCACGTTCGATCGACTTCGGCAGCGCGGGGCGGTGGAACGTGCGCGTTCGCAGGGAGCGCTCGGGGACGAGCCTCGTCCTCGACGCCGTCGCGGACGCTGCTCCCTCCATCGACGCCCTGCCCGGCGTGCTCACGACGGGCCCATGGCACCGCGGTGGCTTGGTGCTCATCGTGGGCCGTCCGGGCAGCGGAAAAAGCAGCACGCTCCGCGCCCTGCTCGAGGCGATCGCCACGGACCACCCCACCCGCATCGCGGTCCTGTCGGATACCAGCCCGTACCCCATTGATGCCGCGAGGGCGCACGTCACCACGCATCACGTGTCCTCGCCTCGCGCCTGGTCCAGCGCAGTCGCCGGCGCAGTCGGTCAACGCCCGGACGTCATCGCGGTGGACGGACTGCGCGTCCCAGACGTCGCGGCGCGGCTGCTCCACGCGGCTGAATCCGGCACGAGGGTCCTCGCCACGCTCGACGCGGCGACGGCCTTCGATGGCCTGTTGCGCTTGTGCGACCTGGCCCGTGACGCAGGCATGCACGATGTCGGCGCGCTCGTGGCCAGCGTCGGGCTTGCGCACGTCGTCTGCGCGCTCGATGCCCACGACCCCGATGCGCAGGTCCGCTGGCTCGCGACCCCGTGGACCGCCGACATCCGCTCATCGCTGATGGAGCTCGAGCCCCTCGCGCTGCGCCGAGCCCTGGAGGCCTCGGCATGAACGGCATCGAAGCGCTGCTGGACTTGGCCCGCGACGCAGGGGCCTCGGAGCTGTTCCTCTCGCCCAACCTGCCGCCCTCGGTCCGAACGCCAACGGGCTTCGAACCACTCGCCGCCGACGCTCCGTCCCCCCAAGAGCTCGCGGCGTTCGAGGCCTCGCTCACCACGGAGCGGCGACCCGAACGCCACGACGCGCCGCTGCCTGCGGTGTGCACCCTCGGGCCGCACCGCGTCCGGGCTCGATTCTTGCGGCTCGCCGACGGGATGCACGTCGTCCTGCGTCCGCTCGATCCGAACCTGCCCAGCCTCCGCGCTCTCGGACTCCATCCGGGGCCGCTTGCCGACGCAACCGCCGGCCTGCTCCTCGTGACCGGACCCAGCGGATCGGGGCGAACGACCACCCTCCACGCGATCGTCCGTCACCTCTCCGAGACCCGCTCCGGCGAAGTCGTCACGCTGGAGTCCCCGTGCGAGCAGATTCATCCGCACGCCCGCAGCCTGGTGATCCAGCGCGACGTCGGCGTGGACGTGCCCAGCTACGTCGAGGGGCTCCGCGCCGCGGAATCCGGCGCCAGCGTGGTCGCAGTCGACGACTGTGACGACACCGCTGCGCATCGCGCCGCGGCCAACCTCGCCACCGCGGGGCGCTTGGTCGTCATGACGGTCAGCGCCCCCTCCCCGGGATCCGCGATCGCCCGAATCTGTGCTGGCTCCGACGCCGCGGCACGCACCACGCTTCGCCGCATTGCACGAGGACTCGTCGGTGTCGTGGTGCAGCGTCTGGTCCCGGGCGTGGAGGGGCCCATCCGCATCGGCGCCCAGCTGGTGCCCTCACTCCCGCTTCGGGGTGCGCTCGAGCGGCTCGCGTCCAGCTCCTCCCCGCTGCAGCTGCGCAACCACGACCTCTTGCGCCCCTTGCCCAGCCTTGATGACGCCCTCGCGGCTCGGGTCGACGACGGAAGCTGCACGGCGGCGGTCGCTCGAAACTACGCCGAAGATCCCAGCCGCTTCGACGCCGCCCTCGACACGGCATGACCCGACGCGGTATCGCGTGGGCGATGGCGTTCACCGATCTCCGCTACGAGGTCAGCGCTCCGCTGGCAACGATCACGCTCGACCGTCCCGAGGCCCGCAACGCGTACAGCGAGGCGATGGTGAAGAGCATCCTCGACGCGCTCGACGCGGCTGCAGACGACGACTCCGTTCGCGCGGTCATCCTCACCGGCGCGGGCAAGTCGTTCCACGCCGGCGGCGACCTCAAGCGGATGCAGAACCAAAGCGGCATGTTCGCCGGCGGCCCGGTCGAGCTCCGCCGCCGCTACATCGAGGGGATTCAGCGGATCCCCCGGCGCATCGCCCAGTTCGACAAGCCCCTGATCGCCGCGATCAACGGGGCTGCGATCGGTGCGGGACTCGACCTCACCTGCATGTGCGACGTCCGTATCGCAGCCGAGGGCGTCAAGCTCGGCTCCACCTTCGTCAAGGTCGGGCTCGTCCCTGGCGACGGTGGCGCATACTTTCTCGCGCGCACGATCGGCTTTCCCCGCGCGCTGGAGATGGTGCTCACCGGACGGCTGGTCACCACCGATGAAGCGCTGCAGATGGGCCTGGTTCACCGCGTCGTCCCGCGTGAAGGACTCATGGACGCGGCGACCGAGAGCGCCTTGGCCATCGCCGCCAACGCCCCGCTCGCGGTCTCGTTGACCAAGCGTGCGGCCTACCGCAGCTGGGACGCGGACCTCGAGACGGCACTGGAGTTGGCGAGCACGTACCAGGGCATGGTGCAGAAGACCGACGACCACCAAGAAGCGGTCGCCGCGATCCTCGAAAAGCGCGCGCCCGCGTTCAAAGGCTCGTGAACATGGAGGACGCTGCGCTGCTGCACCGTTCGATCCGCACCCTGGCATGGCTGGGTGACGCGGCGTTCGAACGCGACGTTCGCTGGCGGATCAGCCGTCGCGGCGACCACCCCGTCGACCGCCTCGACGCGATCAAGGCCGACGTGGTCTGTGCCCCGTCGCAAGCGCGCCTGCTCGAGGCGATCGAGCCCGAGCTCGACGAAGCGGAGGCGTCCGTCGTGCAGCGTGGCCGCAACGCGAAGACCACGACCGTTCGCGGTCGCAAAGACGTGCAGGCCTACCGCAGCTCGACCGGTTTCGAGGCCCTTGTGGCCCGATGGGCGCTCACCGAGGGCGGCTGGGAACGCTACGAGGCGCTCGTCGTCCCGCTGCTCGAGCCGGCGATCGACGAGGCCACGGCGCGTCGCTCGAAGAAGCCGCGCCGCGGGTGAATCACGCCGCGGGTTGAACGGTCTGCGACTCCGGATGGAGTTCTTCGGCCCGTGCCCTGGCCTTGGCCTTGGCCGTGCCCGCAACGATGCGTGCGGGGGGCTCCTTGAGATCCCAGACCAACCCCACCCAGCTCATCGCCTTGAGGATGTAGTAGGTCACGTCGATCTCCCACCACCGAAAGCCCTGACGCGTGCTGTTCATGAAGTGGTGATGGTTGTTGTGCCACCCCTCACCGAGGGTCAGCAGCGCGAGCACCCAGTTGTTCCGGCTGTCGTCGGTCGTCTCGTACGGCCGCGCGCCCCAGACGTGGGCGAGCGAGTTGATCATGAACGTGACGTGCCAAGCCAGAACGGTGCTGAAGAAGAACCCGATAAACAGGCCCGGCAGTCCGCCGAAGACCAGGCACGCCACCGCAACCAAAACGGGCGGCAGCAGCCAGAGCTTGTTCAGCGCGACCAGCTCGGGGAACCGGGAAAGGTCCTTCACGCGAGCGTAGTTCGTGTCGCCGTTTTGGTCGTAGAACCAGCCGACGTGCGAGTACCAAAACCCGTTCACGACCGGGGAGTGGGCGTCTCGAGGCGTGTCGGAGAACTTGTGGTGGTCGCGGTGATGCGCCGCCCACCACAACACGCCCCGCTGCAGGGACGTCTCCGCAACAAAGGCCATGATGAACTGCATCCAGCGGCTCGTCTTGAAGGTGCGATGCGCGAAGTACCGGTGGTAGAAGCCGGTGATCGCGAACATCCGGACGAAGTACATGGCGGCGCACAGCGCCCAGACCTGCCAGCTGACGTCCAGGAACAGCCCAACGATGGCCAGAACGTGGACGACGACGAACACGCCGACGTCGCGCCACTCGTAATCGCGCAGAGACCGCGCACGCTTGCCCGAATGTCGGACCTCCTGCTGGGGGACGTCGAAGAGGCTCATCGCGGTGGAAAGTCTGCAATGTGCTCGGCTTTTTGCTGGTCATACTCGCGTCGCCGCCGGTCATGGTTCTGTCTACGGGCCGGTCCGATACACTCGAACGCCCATGAGTGCGCCCTCGCCGCAGGAGCCTGAGACGGCCCCCGTCGCCCGCTCCGCTCCATCCAAGGAGCGCATCGGCACCATCATTTTCGGCACCTCGACGCCGGAAGGGAAAGCGTTCGATGTTGCGCTGCTTCTGTTGATCGTCGCGAGCGTGGTCGCGGTGGTGCTCGAAAGCGTCGAGGCGATCAACGTCCGGTTCGGGACCGCGCTGCGCGTGCTGGACTGGGTCTTCACGGCCCTCTTCTGCGCCGAGTACGGCATCCGACTGTGGGTCGCCCGCAACCGCCTTCGCTACATGGTGTCGTTTTTCGGTGTCGTCGACCTGCTGTCGATCCTGCCGTCGTTCATCGGGATCGTCATCACTGGCGCGCACTCGCTCCTGATCATCCGCGTGCTACGGCTGCTTCGGATCTTCCGCGTCTTGAAGATCGTCCGCATGCTCGGCGAAGCGAACGAGCTGCTGCGAGCGCTTCGCGCCAGCGCCGCGAAGATCACCGTGTTCATGGGCGCGGTGCTCACGGTCGTGGTGATCATGGGCGCGACCATGCACTTGGTCGAGGGCGCCGAGAATGGCTTCACCAGCATTCCGCGGGGGATGTACTGGGCGATCGTGACGATGACGACGGTCGGCTACGGCGACATCGCGCCCACCACCGTGCTCGGGCAGGCGATCGCCGCGGTCTTGATGCTGCTGGGCTACGGCATCTTGGCGGTGCCCACCGGCATCGTCTCGGCCGAGTACGTGCAAGCGACGCGGACCGGCCCCGCGCCGGTTCGATGCCGAGAATGCGGCGCCGGGGGCCACGACGACGACGCGAACTTCTGCCGGGTGTGCGGGACGGAGCTGGTCTGATGGCGCCGGAGCGGGCGATGGTGCTGGCCCTGTTCCTCGCAGCAGGGGCGCTGTTCGTGCGCACCGGCCTGGGCCCGCTGGCGTACGGACGACACGCGAAGGTGAACCAAGGCGGCGTGCCGATCCGTCTGGCGTGGATGCTGATGGGTGCACCCGGCCTGCTGCTCACGCCGTGGCTGTACCTGACCCACGGCGGCAGCGGCGTGCCGTCGAAGGTGATGCTGACGTTCTGGGTCCTGGCATACGCGTGGCGCGGTGTCGTCTACCCGCTGCTGATCCGGGGCACGCACGGCAAGCGAATGCCGTGGTCCATCACGCTCACGGGCCTGCTGTTCTCGACCGCCCTCGCCTATGCGACCGGCATGATGCTCTCGTCGTTCGCACCCACGCTTCGATGGCTGTGGACGCTTCGGTTCCTCTACGGCACGTCGGTGTTTCTAGCGGGGATGCTGATCTCACGAGCCGCCGACATCGCGCTGGCCTGGCTTCGCCGACGAGGCGACATGGGATACATGCTTCCGCGCGGCCCGCTGTTCGGTGAAATCTCCTGTCCGAACTACCTCGGCGAGATGTTCATGTGGCTGGGCTGGGCGGTCCTGACCTGGAGTTCCGTGGGCCTGGCGGCGGCGACGTTGGCGTTCTCGCTGCTCCTGCCACGCGCCGTCTCGCACCACCTTTGGTACCGGCGGACGTTCCCCAACTACCCGCCTTCGCGCCGCGCCATCGTCCCGTTCGTGCTGTGACACCCCACAGACGCGCCTGGTTTATCGTGCTTGCGCGATGATCGAGCTGTACACCGCCCGCACGCCCAACGGTTTCAAGGTGAGTATCGCGCTCGAGGAGCTCGGCCTCCCGTATACGGCGCGCGCCGTCGACCTCGCTTCCGAGGAGCAGAAGCAGCCATGGTTCCTCGCGCTCAACCCCAACGGGCGTATCCCCGTAATCGTCGACCACGACGCGAACGACCGCGTCATCTTCGAGTCGGGCGCCATCTTGATCCACCTCGCCGAGAAAGCCGGTGCGCTCCTGCCCACCGATCCCGCCGACCGCAGCCGCGCGCTGCAGTGGCTGATGTTTCAAGTCGGTGGCGTGGGCCCGATGATGGGGCAGGCAAACGTGTTCTCCCGCTACGCGCCCACCAAGATCCCCTACGCGATCGAGCGGTACCAGCGAGAGTCGCGTCGCCTCTTCGAGGTTCTCGACCGTCGACTCGGCGAAGCCGAGTACCTTGCGGGCATCTACTCCATCGCCGACATCGCGAACTTCTGCTGGGTGACCACGTACAAGTGGTCGGGCGTCACGCTCGACGGACTCCCGCACCTGACACGCTGGCACGACGCCATCAAGGCACGCCCCGCCGTCAACGCCGGGCGCGCCGTGCCACCCAAGCCCGAGGGTCTCTCGGCAGCAGACGTCGAAGCGACCGGCAGCAAGATCCTCGCCTGAAGCAGGTTTACGCCCCAGGCACGACGCGGGGGATTCCTCGCGACATCCATGTCAGGCGTGACAGGCCGATCGGAGGCAAGGTCGGGCATTTGCGTCATGCCCTGTGGCGGCCTTCGCCGTTCGCGCAACCGGTTTGCCGATTTTTCACAGTGATTCCGTAGGAGTGACGCTCTGGCACGCTCGCTGCACTCCTAGGGGGCGTCTGCGGTCGTCACCTTACTTTTCCCGACGCTCCAGACCTTGGCTTCTCTCTTCCTTCCTTGACTTGGCCTTTCGCAGCCTTCCAAGAGCTCCTTACCTTTACTTGGCTCCGCGCTGCACCCCTTCTGACTTGGCCTTCCTTCGTTGACTTTGCTTACTCTCCGCGCGCTTTGACTAGCTTGCTC
>JBCCQM010000035.1:0-51594 GCA_039024335.1 Myxococcota bacterium | reverse complement strand
GATGCCGTGGAGGCGGCGATCATGGTGATGGAGGACTCCCCGTTGTTCAACGCGGGCAAGGGGGCGGTGTTCACCCACGATGGGCACAACGAGCTCGACGCCTCGGTCATGGACGGCGCGACGGGAAAGGCCGGCGCCGTCGCGGGCGTTCGCCAGGTGAAGAACCCGATCCAGGCGGCACGTGCCGTCATGCAGGCCTCGCCGCACGTGATGCTGTCAGGCGCCGGCGCCGACGCATTCGCGGCCGAGCAGGGGCTGACGCGGGTCGAGCCGGACTACTTCAAGACGCCGATGCGTTGGCAGCAGCTTCAGCGGGCCCTGGGGAGTGACAGCGTCGCGCTCGACCACGACCTGCCGCCGCCGGGGGCCGACAAGTTCGGCACGGTCGGCGCAGTGGCCGTGGACAAGCAGGGGCATCTCGCTGCGGCGACCTCGACCGGCGGGATGACGAACAAGCGCTGGGGTCGCATCGGTGACTCGCCGATCATCGGCGCGGGGACGTATGCCGACGACGAAACGTGCGCCGTCTCGGCCACAGGTCACGGAGAGTTCTTCATTCGCGAGGCGGTCGCCCACTCGGTCTGCGCCCGCATGGCGTTCGGAGGCGCGAGCCTGCCCGATGCCGCGCACGCGGTGGTCTTCGAGCAGCTCGATCCGACCGGCGGAACGGGAGGCATCATCGCGGTCGATGCGAACGGGGTGATGGCGACTCCGTTCAACACGCCGGGGATGTACCGCGCGCACCGTTTCTCCGACGGGACGCGCGATGCCTTCATTTGGACCGCGGAGCATCCCCGCGAGGCGCAGGCCCACGCTGCCTCATCCGAGGGCGGCGAGCGATAGCTCGACGGCGGCCGCGGCGTTGGGCGCAACGTCGACCGGCTCGCACGTGACCTGCTGCTCCATGCCCTGGACCAGCCATAGCGCACACGCGGTGTAGCGACCCGCGGCCATGCCTCGAAGGTGGAACGGGGTCCCGTCGCGGCGGGCTGCCGAGACGTGTTCATACGTGGCCAGCGGGAGCGAACCCTGCAGCTCGCGTAGCCCCGCGGGGCTGGTCGGGGCGTGGTCGCCCTGCAGCACGACGAGGTCGGTGGCGCGCGCGAGCATGCCATCGGGGCGCGGAGTCGAGATCGCGAGGGATGCCGCACCGCCGACGTGGACCGTGTGGCGCAGCGGCGTGCCGGGCTCCAGCAGCACGGCCTCGGTTGCGTACCAGGCCGCACTGCCGTCGGGCTCTCGGCTGATCGCATCGACCGTGACGGGGCCGGGCGGCAGGGGACCGATCCGGTAGCGACCGAGCGCGTCGACCGAGCCGAGATGGCCGATCTTTCGGTTCGTTGCATCCACGACCGTCACGAATGCGTCGCGGGGGCCCTCGACCGTTCCTTCGAGCCACGTGAAGGGTCGAAGCGTCAGCAGCGACGTGTTGCGGTCGCGGTCTTCGACCATCGAGGACAGGCCCAGCTGTGGATGCGTGGCGACGACCTGCATCGGCCACCGGGTGTAGACCGGGAGGGAGAAGGTTCCGTCGGCTTCGGTGAGGACGCCGGTCGTTCCCGAGAGCTCATCATCATGAATGACGAGGTGGCCGCCACCCACGACGAGGGCGCCTTCGACGGGTCGACCCTGCGGATCGAGGACCTGGCCGCGGATCGTGCGATTCGGCGTCCAATCGGCGGAATCCTCGACGACCCGGGTGTCCAAAGGAGCGCCCAGCGTGATGCGGACCGCGTGCGGCCGACCCGGCGAGGGCTCGTCGGGGCCGAGGACCGCGCTCGCAATCGCACCGGCAGCAAAGAGCGCTGCGCAGCTCGCAACCAGGGTGATGGCAGAGATGGCGAGGAGTCGTTTGGCGCGGTGGTGCATGCGGTGCTCTCACCACGTCACTGTTCAAGGCTCATGCCAGGAGGATTCGACAGCCGTTGTGCACAGGGTTGCATGCCGACATCGCCATGCCGGCACGAGCCCGTGCGCGGCACTGACACAGTGACACTGAGACGGCCTTCGCTTCGGCGGATGTCGGTCCTTTACCCACTGTGCCACCCTTGGAGCGCGGTGAGCTTCCGGCCTACGATCCGGATGGGACGTGGAAAACCAGACGAAGGTCGAGCAGACCAGGACGCTTCCTTCCGAGGGGCCGAGTACCGAACCGGCGCGATGGGAGCCGACCGAGCGCACGCTGGTGCGAGGCAGCACGATCGGCCGCTACGTCGTGCTGGCGCCGCTCGGCGAAGGCGGCATGGGAGTCGTCTACGCCGCCTACGATCCGGAGCTCGACCGGAAGGTCGCGATCAAGCTGCTCCGCCCGGGGCAGGAGTATCGACGCGAGGAGGATGGACAGCGCCTGCTGCGAGAGGCGCAGGCGATGGCCCGGCTCACGCACCCCAACGTGATCACGGTCCACGATGTCGGTCAGCACTGGGACATGGTCTTCATCGCGATGGAGTTCGTGCGCGGTCAGACGTGGTCGGCATGGATGCGAGCCCAGACCCGCTCGCTGGCGGAAATTCTCGAGGTGGCTCGCGGCGCGGCGCGGGGGCTTCGCGCGGCCCACGATGCCGGGCTGGTGCATCGCGACTTCAAGCCCGACAACGTGATGCTCGGGGACGACGGACGCGTGCGGGTGATGGACTTCGGTCTCGCGTACGTCGACGGGGACGCCGACGCCACCGAGCCGCTCGAGAGCGACCTCGACCGTATCGAGTCGTCCGGGGAGCGCCTCGACCGACTCACCCGGGCCGGGACCGTGCTCGGTACGCCCGCGTACATGGCCCCCGAGCAGTTTCTTGGCGGGGAGACCGACGCGCGGACCGATCAGTTCGGCTTCTGTATTTCCCTGTTCGAAGCGGTGTACGGCCAGCGGCCGTTTGCGGGCAACAGCGCGCTGTCGATCGGGGCGGAGGTCACCGCCGGCCATGTCGAGGTTCCGCCCTCCGACGACGTACCGACCTGGATTCGATCGCTGCTCCTTCGCGGGCTTTCGGTCGACCCCGCAGATCGTTGGCCCACGATGCACGCGCTCGAGCAGGCGCTCGCCCACGAAGACGCACCGCCCAAGCGACGGGCGTGGCTGCTGGGGCTCACCGCGGTGCCGCTGGTGGCCTGGGCCGCCGTCGGGGCTTCGGACGAGCCTGAGCGCGTGTGTACCGGCGCAGGTGATGAACTTCGGACGGTGTGGACGGCCGAGCGCGGGACGCAGATTCGCCGGGCGTTCGCCAGCCGGGACCTCCCGTACGCCACGGACTCGGGGGCTCACGTCGTGGAGCGACTCGATGCGTACGCGTCAGCGTGGCAGGTCGCGCATACCGAAGCGTGTGAAGCGACGCGGGTGCGGGGAGAGCAGTCGAGTCAGCTGTTGGACGCGCGCATGCGCTGCCTCGACGGACGACTGCGAAGCCTCGGTTCGCTGGCGGAGACGCTTGCCGATGCCGACGACGAGGTCGTCGCCAAGGGGTCGGATGCGGTCGCGCAGCTGCCGTCTCTGTCGCGATGCGCCGACGCCGACTACGTCACCGCGGTCGTGCAGCCTCCCGACGACCCCAAGCTTGCCGAGGCCGTGCGGGTCCTTCGCAATCGTCTCGCAGGTATCGATGCGTTGGAGCTCGCGGGAAAGTACGCCGAGGGCTGGGAGAAGGTCGAGGCCATCGCGTCGGAGGCCGCCGCGCTGGACTATCCCCCGCTACAGGCCGAGGTCGCGCTGCGCAAAGGCATGCTGGGCATTCGAACCCGACACGTCGATGAGGCCGAAGCGGCGTTCCGACAGGCGTTCTTCGATGCGCGCCGCGTGGGGGACGACGAGACGCGCGCGCGTGCAGCCGTGTACTTGGTCCGCACGCTGGGGCTGTTCAAGCAGGACCACGAGGGTGGCCTCGAGTGGGCCGACCATGCACAGGCCGAAGTCGATCGCTTCGGGGACCCGCGGCTGCAGGGGGACCTGCTCAACCACCGCGGCGTGATTCGTCACGACCAGGGCAACTACGACCAGGCCATCACGCTCCACACCGAGGCGCTCGCCATCCGCCAAGCCGCACTCGGGGAGGACCATCCCGACTGCGGCCGCTCGCTGATGGAGCTGGGGCTGAGCTATCACGACAACGGGCAGTGGGATGAGGGCATTCGCAACGTGGAGGCGTCGGCGGTGGTGATGCGCGACGCACTCGGGGAAGACCACCCGATCGTCGCGCGGGTGTATGCCAACCTCGCCGCGACGTCGGCCAACACCGGGCGCTGGGGCGTTGCGACCGAGTACTTCGAGCGCTCCGCCGAGGTGTGGACGCGCGCACGTGGCCCGGCCGCGATGCAAGCTGCGGATGCGCTGGTGGGCGCTGCGATGGCCGCACACCGGGGCGAGCTTCACGAGCGGGAGATCGAGATGTTCGATCGCGCCATGGAGACGTTCGAGCGCAACGGTACGCCCGAGGCGGCGGCCGACCAGGCGGTGGCGCGGGTGAACCTGGCGATCTCTCGCATGGACGATGGCGACGTCGAGGCGGGGGTGAAGGCGCTCGAGGTCAGCGCCGCCGAACTCGACGCGAGCAAGGCTCCAGAGCGGACGTACACGTACAACTGGCTCGCGATTGGGTACGGGCGGCTCGGTCGATACGCCGACGCGATCGCACCGCTGCAGCGCGCCCTCGCGCTTCAAGACGAGCCTGGGGCAGACGAATCCGAGCGGGGTCGCACGCTGTTCGTGCTCGGCAAGACGCTGTACGCGCTCGGCAAGCCGGAGGAGGCCCGTAGGCGGGTGGAGCAGGCGGTTGCGACGCTTCCACCGCCGCCCGAGGAGGGCAAGAACGACCACTGGGGCCAGCGTCGTGCGACGTGGACGGGGTGGCTCGAAGCGCACCCCGCTGCGGGCTGACCCCTTTACGCGTCGCGGTCTTTGGGCGCCGCGAATGTGCCGGCGCGCAGTCGGTCGAAGTAGTCGCGGCTCCAGGCCTTTACGCGGGGGGAGAGCACGAGCAGCGCGATCACGTTCGGGATGACCAGCAGTCCGACGAGGATGTCCGAGATGCTGATCACGACGGCGAGCTTTCGAACCGCGCCCACGAAGGCAAGCGCTACGAAGAGCGCGCGGTAGGGAAGGAGCGCCCGGGACCCGAACACCCAAGTGCTCGCCGTCTCGCCGTAGTACGACCACGCGATCATCGTCGACAGCGCGAAGAAGAATCCCGCGACCGAGATGAAGATCGAGCCGAAGCCGGGAATGAAGCGGTCGAACGACGCGGTGCTCAGCGAGATGCCGTTGCGTTCGTGGACCAGGCTCGGCGTCGCGACGAAGGCCTGTTGGGGTGCATCACCTGCGGCGGCAACCACCAACTGAAGCCTCGCGCCTTCGGGCAGGTCATCGCCGAACGCGAGGACGCGGGTGTCCCAGGCGGCGGGGGCGTCTTTGGTCTCAGGGACGAATGTGAGGGTTTGGACTATCTCGTCGTCGGCGAGCAGCGTCGCATCGAGACCGTCGCCGCTCACGGCGGCCGCGAGCCGGATGCCGTGATGCTCGGCTGCATCGGTCGGAAGGTCGAACGCCAGCGTGGAGCGGGGGGCCGACGGATCGAGAGCAAGGACGTCGGCGTCGAGTCGGTCGTCTGCGCGCGGTCCTTCGCCGGCCGCCATGACCGTCCAGCCGTCGTGCGCCTGCGCCTCGAGCGTGCCGACGGTCTCGTCCTTGAAGGCGCCGAAGTTCCCCGCCAGCACGATCACGAACGCGGTGGCCCCCGAGACGATGACGGTGTCGATGAAGGGCCCGAGCGAAGCCACGATGCCCTCGCGCACGGGCTCATCGGTCTTCACGGCTGCGTGAGCGATGGCGGCCGACCCCAGCCCCGCTTCATTCGAGAAGATGGCACGACGAACGCCCCACATGATCATGGCGCCCAGGGCCCCACCCGCCGCCGCTTCGCCGGTCAGCCCGTCACGCACGATGAGCTCGAGCACGGCGGGCATGCGCTCGTACTCGGACAGGCAGATGAACACGGCTCCGCCGACGTAGATCAGGCACGCGGTCGGGACGATGCGCGCTGCCCATCGACCGATGCTCTCGATACCGCCGACGATGACCGCGCCCGTGAGCACCGCGAGCGCGATACCGGTGGCGTACGAAGGGATCGCGAAGTTCTCGCGGAGCGCCTCGGCTGCCTGGTTGCTCTGGAACATGCAGGTGAAGCCAAGCCCCGCGAACGCGATCGTGGTCGCGTAGAACAGGGCCATGGGGCGCCAGCGGGGACCGAGCCCTTCGAGGATGTAGTACATCGGGCCGCCTCGCGTTTCGCCGGTCTGCTCGTCGACCTCGCGATAGGCGGTACCAAGCGTGCATTCGACGAACTTCGTCGCCATGCCGAACAGGCCCATGACCCACATCCACAGAACGGAGCCTGGCCCGCCAACCGCGATTGCGATTGCAACGCCAGCGATGTTTCCGATTCCGATCGTGCCCGAAAGCGCGGCGGACAACGCTTGGAAGTGCGAGATGCTGCCGCTCTCGTCGTCGCGATCGTAGCGGCCCAGCAGCAGCGCGATCGCATGCGGGAACGCCCTGACCTGAACGAGCCGGAGCGAAAGCGTGAAGAACACGGCGGAGAGCAGGCACAGGCCCACCACCGGATAGGACCAGACCGCGTCAGCGACGCGAGCGAGGAGGTCGGCCATCGGCACGACAGTACCAAGCTCGGTCTCCACCGCAGCGGAGACCGGCTGTTGTCGCCTTCGAGCGACCGCCTAGTCGTTGCTATCGGCGTCGGCGTCGGCCGCGGTGGCGTCGTCGCTCGCGGCTTCGTCCGCAGGAGTGTCCACGCCTTCGCCTTCGACGTCGTCGATCGGCTCGTCATCGTCAGGATCCACGATCCGCGCGATGGCGACGACCTTCTCTTCGTCCCCGGTCCGGATGATGCGAACGCCCTGGGTGTTGCGACCCAGCTCGCTGACGCCGCTGACCTTGGTCCGGATGACCTTGCCGCGGTCGGTGACCAGCATGAGCTGGAAGTCATCTTTGACCATCAGGTTGCCCACGACCGGACCGTTGCGGTCGTTGACCTTGATGGTGATGAGGCCCTTCCCCGCGCGGCTCTGGCTTCGGTAATCGCTGATCGCGGTGCGCTTGCCGTAGCCGTTGGCGCAGATCGTGAGCATCTGCCACTGGTCGTCCTCGGCCGGGTCGTGGCTGTTCATCGCGACGACGTGGTCGTCATCCTTGAGCGACATGCCCCGCACGCCCCGGGCGTTGCGGCCCATCTGGCGCAGGTCGTTTTCGTCGAAGCGGATCGCCATGCCGCCGGCGCTGCTGAGCAGGAGGTGCTTCTTGCCGTCGGTGAAGCGAATCGCGATGAGCTTGTCGCCCTCGTCGATGCTGACCGCAATGAGGCCCGTCGTGCGGATGTTGGCAAACTCCGCGATGCTCGTGCGCTTGACGTAGCCGCGCGCGGTCGCGGTGACGATGTTGTGCTCGTCGGTGATCGCGTCCTCGCGGTACGGGACCATCTCGAGCACGCGCTCGCCGTCCTTGAGGTCCAAGAAGTTGACCAGCGCCTTACCGGGGGCGTCTCGGCGGCCCTTGGGCAGCTCGAACACCCGCTTGCGGAAGACGCGACCGGTGTCGGTGAACATCAAGACGAAGGCGTGGGCCGTGGCCTCGAAGATCGCGGTGACGAAGTCGTCGTCGTCGCGACCTTTGCCACCCTTGACGCCTTTTCCGCCGCGGGCCTGCACGCGGTACTCCTCGCTGGGAAGCCGTTTGATGTAGCCGTTGCGGGTGAGCATGACGACCATCGAGTCGTCGGCAACGAGGTCGATGGGCTCGATCTCGTTCTCGGCTTCGCACAGCTCGGTGCGGCGCGAACCCTTGGTATTGCCCTTGGCGTCGAGCGTGCCGTCGCCCGAGTCGGTGCCTTCGGGGTCGCCGTACTCGTGGCGAATCTCGAGCAGCTCGGTGCGGATGACGTCCATCAGCAGCTCGCGGCTGGCCAGGATCGCTTCGAGGCGGGTGATCTCCGCGGACAGCTCGCGGTACTCGCCTTCGATCTTCTCGCGCTCGAGGCCGGTGAGTCGCTGCAGCCGCATGTCGAGGATGGCCTTCGCCTGTCGCTCGCTGAGGTGGTACGGCTTGCCGCGCGCGGCTTCGACTTCGTCGGCTGGGCGACCACAGCGCTCGAGGAACGGCGCGAAGCCCTGCAGGGGCTCGCGCATCAATTCGGCCTTGGCGGCCTCGGGGTCCCGGGATCCGCGAATGATGGCGATCACGCGATCGATCGCGTCGACGGCAACGCCGAGACCCTCGACGATCTCGCGCCGCTCCATGGCCTTGCGCAGCTCGAAGCGCGTGCGGCGGGTGACGACGGTGCGACGGTGGTCGACGAAGTGAACCAGGCAGTCGCGCAGGTTCATGACCTGCGGACGGCCTCCGGCGATGGCGATGATGTTGACGCCGAACGAGGTCTGCAAATCGCTCATCTTGTAGAGGCGATTGAGGACCACCTGCGCTGCGGCATCGCGCTTGATCTGAATCCAGATCCGCATGCCGGTGCGGTCGGAGTAGTCCTGGATGTCGCTGATGCCTTCGATCCGCTTCTCGCGGACGAGGTTGGCGATGCGCTCGATCAGCCGGGTCTTGTTGACCTGGTAGGGGATCTCGGTGACCACGATCGACTCGCGGCCCTTCTTGTCCTCTTCGATCTCGCAGCGGGCCCGCACCATGATGCTGCCGCGACCGCTCGCGTAGGCCGACTGGATGCCCGCACGGCCGATGATCTGGCCGCCCGTGGGGAAGTCGGGGCCTTTGACGTATTCCATCAGGCCGCGCACGTCGATGTCGGGGTCGTCAATCAGCGCGATGCAGGCGTCGATCAGCTCCGTCAGGTTGTGCGGCGGAATGTTGGTCGCCATGCCCACCGCGATGCCGACCGCGCCGTTGAGCAGCAGGTTGGGCACCTTCGTGGGCAGGACGCTGGGCTCGAGCTCCTTCTCGTCGTAGTTCGGAACCCAGTCGATGGTCTCTTTGTCGATGTCCGCGAGAAGCTCGGAGGCGAGCTTCTTCATGCGGGACTCCGTGTAACGCATCGCCGCCGGCGAGTCGCCGTCGATGCTGCCGAAGTTGCCCTGGCCGTCGACCAGCGGGTAGCGCATCGAGAAGTCCTGCGCGAGGCGGACGAGCGCGTCGTAGACGGCCGAATCCCCGTGCGGGTGATACTTGCCGATGACGTCCCCGACGATACGCGCCGACTTCTTGTACGGCTGCGTATGCGTGTTCCGCAGCATGTGCATCGCGTACAAGATGCGGCGGTGCACCGGCTTGAGGCCGTCGCGCGCATCGGGCAGCGCGCGGGAGATGATGACGCTCATTGCGTAGTCCAAAAAGGAGCTACGCATCTCGTCTTCGATGTTCAGCGCGGTCTTTGACTCGGACACCATCGAGAAGCCGGGAGCATACCCGAAAGCAACCCTAAAAAACGGCAAATTCGGCCCCGAATCGGGGTGTAGGTGGCGAAATTTGCAAGTTGGGCCGTACGCTGGGGGCGGAGATCTCCGTAGCGTCGGAGAACGCCCGAATTCAGGCCGCTACGGTGCCCCTGATGGGCATGCTGGTCCCACGAGTTCGAGGCCGTCGAAGGGGGCGGCGTCCCTCGTCGTGAGGAGGCGCTCGGCCATCGTTCCCGGGGACGGCCGAGCCGTCAGCCGCAGCCGAAAATCGGGTCGCCACCGGCTTCGCAGCGCTGCTGGCAGCTGATCCTCGCGCAGCCGCACCGACGCAGCTGTCCCCGGTCTCTGCTGGCGCTGCTATCGCAGGAATCACTCTCCGCCTCGCACGAGGCGAGGCAGGCGTCGATCGCCTTTTGGTCCACAGGGCAGTCGACCTCGAGGTGGGGCCACGCGGTGGTGTCGTCGTCCCGACAAATCTCGATCGTGGTGACGTCGTCGAAGTACGGGATCTCGCCGCCGATCATGCACTGTTCCTGCGGTGCGCAACGATGCACGCGGCGAGTACCTTGGATGCGGAGCCTTCGGCCACGCAGGCTCCGCCACTGGGATCCGAAGCGCTCCTCGAGGTCATCGGCGTCCAGCAGCGCTCCCTCCACCATGCCTTGGCTGCCCTTGGTCAGGCGAAGGTCGCCGATGTGGGCTTCCGGGGGCTGCGCGGCGGCGGCGGCCGCCTCGACCTCGGACGTCTCTGGGGCGCGGTCCTGGGGCGCAGGAGCGGGCTCCGGCGCGGGCGCAGGCGCGGGCGCGACGGAGGGCGTGCATCCGAGAAGAGCCGCGAGCACGACCCCACACGCAGGGGCCCACACGGACGCACGCATCGAGGGCTTCACCGACACCCTCGAGGCTAGCAGCCTTTGGCGTGCCGGTCTCAGAACCACATGGCGCTGGGCAGGACTCGCTCGTAGCGGACGCGCCAGGTTCCTCCGGCATAGCGAACGTCGAGACCGTCGTCCGCGAGCGCATCGTCGAGCTCGGCCGCCAGCTCGCCGGGAACGCGGTACCGCATGGGCGGCTGGACGGTGCTCTCGCGACCGTAGGGCCGTGGCGGAGGCAGGCGGGCGCCTGTCGGAGGCAACGGGAGGGCGGCAGGCCATCCCACGGCGTCGGCGTCGGCGTCGTCGACGGGCGCGAGCACGACCTCGAGCTCGTCGGGCGTCCAGGCTTCGGCCTCGTCGTGGTCCCATGCTGCGAGGCGGTCTCGCAGCGCTTGGAACGCGGGCGGGGGCTTGGCCTCATCGCTTCCGAACCCGTACGCCGTGACGCTGTAGATCCGGCCTTGATGCGTCACGCCGATACGTGCTTCGGGTTGATCGGTCGCGCTGACGAGCTCCAGGAGCTCGTCCATGTCGGCCAGGGCATCGTTGGCGGCGTTCGTGAGGGCGATGGTCTCTGAGAGCGAGAGTCGCGTTTGCATGGCGACGGCGCTCGCCCCTGAGCCCCGAACGAACACGACGAGCCCGTCCTCGAACAGCGTGAACTCGGGGACCTCGGTCGACTGAAGCGTCTCGCCCCATGCGCCCCGCTCCGAGAGCTGAACGACGGGCTGCCGCAAGGGTCGGCCCTGTGAAGGTGGCGTCGTTGCGGCCGGCTTGGTCGAGACGGCTGGGGTCGATGCGCAGCCGACGAGGGTGCAAAGAGCGAAGCAGAGGGCGCTGAGGGTCTTCATGGCGGGTCTGCCTGCCGAACGCCTGCTGGCGCGAGACCCTTACATCCACCTACTTCGGTTTCTCGAACTCGTAGAAGAAGTTCTCGTCGAGCATGTCGACTGCGCGAGAGAAGGTGAAGCCCGCGGTCTCGATCTCGGCGCGGAACGCCTCTGGATCGGCGCGGATGTGCTTCTTCATCCACGCCTTCGTGCCCGGTCGCGTCCGGTCGTAATCGATCACGACGAGTCGGCCGCCGGGTCGAAGGGCCGCGTAGACCGATGCCAGGTACGCGGCGGGCTGCTCGACGTGGTGAAACGCGTCGCAAAAGAAGACGACATCGGTGCTCCGAGGCGGAAGCTCGACCGACGTTTGCGAGGCGAGGACTGTTCTCACGTTCGCAAGGCTGGCTTCGGCAGCCTTCGCGGAGATGTGCTCGAGAAAGTACGGTTGTACGTCCACCGCCACGACCGAGCCCTGGGACACCGCGCGCGCGAAGTCGAGGGTGAACAGCCCCGTGCCGGCTCCGACGTCGGCGACTACGCTCGTAGGCGCCAGCTCCAGCGCAGCGATGATGTCCGCGCGTCGATCGTGGACCTCGCGGCCTTCTCGTTCGAACTGCGCCGCCCACTGCGTGGGGTCGGTCTGTTCGGCGTAGCGCGCGTTGATTTTCGCGGGGACCGCGAGTGGTTCGGACCCAGGGTCTCTCTCGGCCGCAAGCTCGGACCCAGGGTCCGTCTCGGCCGCAGGCTCAGACCCAGGGTCCGCGGACCCAGGGCCCGCCGAGCCGGGCATGGGGGGTGCCGAGGCCTGACAGCCAATCAGCAGGGCAAGGGCGAGGGCCGCGCGTCGCACACCGGCATGATAGGGGGGTTACAGATCGGGTAGTCGGCACTTCCCGATCTGGTGTCCGCGCGGGCCTGAGCGAAAACGCTCAGCTTCCCATGCTACTGAAATCATGAGCGAAGTTTCGGTGTCGGCCTCGAATCCGCGATCGGTACGAGGCTTGGAAAGGGGTGGGGCGTGCGACGCACGAAACACGCCGCGATCCTCCTCGCCATGGCCGCCGTGATGGGCTGGTCCGGAGGCTCCACCGACGCCCAGGCGTCGCGAACGGCGGATATCGCGCGAACCGCATCGCCGGTGCCGGCGGTGCGCCAGGCCTCGGTCGAGACGGCCCGGACCCAGGGTCCACAGTCGGAGTCCGAGTGGCGCTTCGTGGCGGTGCGCCGGTAGGTCGGCCGGATCTCGCCGGACGCATCTCCGACGGAGAGCCCGCACGGTGTCTCGCCGCCTTTCAGGGCGTGAAGGTGTAGCGGAGCTTCACCACGCCCAGGCCGCCGCCGGTGGGCTTGGCAAATCCCCAGTGCTTGGCGGCGGCGGTGATGCACTTGGCCAGGGCGGGGCTGCTCGTCGTGTTGCCCGCGACGTAGGCCTTCTTGACGGCGCCCACCGAGGCGACGGTGAGGTGCAGCGTCATGCGTCCACTGGCCGAGGCATCCCGCGCGAGGGCCTTGTCGTAGCAGCGGCGTACCTCGGGCAGATGGGACTTGAGCACGCGCGCTGCGGCGGCGTCGTCGAGCGCGCTGCTTACCCGCCTGCGGCTCATCGCCACGCCCGCGGTCTTGCCCGCCGGTGATACGGGGGCTTTGGGAGCCGTTGCGGGTGCGGGCGTCGGCTCCGGCGGTGGGATCTCCTCGGGAGGTTCCTCGTGGAGCTCGGGATCCACTGCGTCGGGTGGCTCGTCCTCTTCGATCTCCGGTGCCTCTTCGCGTGGCGCGGAAGGGGGCGGAGGCGGAGGGGGCTCGTGCTCCTTTGCGGTGGCGGGCTGCAGATCGTCCGCGCGCACGCACAGCCGCGACCACCCAACCCCGATCTCGAAGCAGCGCTTGTCGCTCTTCTTGGTCGGAATACCGAAGAAGACGTGGTCGACGCGGAGTGACCCGGCCGACTCCATGTCGGGCCAAAACAGCGCGGTGCCTGCCTTTGCGCGCTGTCCTTCGCCGCCCGGTGAGGGGGCGGTCGTCCATCGCGGCGGGAGATCGTCGGCCGTGGGTGCAGCGTCGCGCAGCCAGCCCTGCGCGCCCGGGTCTCGCACGCGCAGCTCTGCGCAGGGGCTCCCGGTCGAGATGAAGGTGTCGCTCTCCTTGGTCTGCGTCGCGAAGACGGCGACGCGCGGCGGGGTTTCGGTCGTGAGCGGGAGACCACGACGGTCGACGTCGTCGCTGCCGAAGCGCAGCGGAAGTGCGTCGAGGGGACGGCCAGCGATCGGCGCTCGCACGCCGAAGACCGGCCCGGGTCGGTAGGTCTTGGCAATCGACGTCTTCGCCACGTCCACGCGGATGCCCAGCTCCGGCAGCCGGTGCGTCGGCGACCCGTCCTCCGCCGAGGCCGACTCGAGCGGCGTACCTGCGGCCAGCATGACGCTGCTGTCCCGCGCGTCGCGAGCCAGCACGCTGTGCCGGGTCACCGGGACGAGGTCGGACCGGCGAACCCAGAAGCGCACGTCGAACGGGTCGGCCGTTCGCCAGCCCATCGTGCAGTGTGCCGTCGCATCCTCGGGTCCGAGCGTGCGGACCTGGACCCAGGCGCCTTCGTTGCCCAGCACTTCAAAGGCCGCGTAGCGCTGGACAGTGTTGCCGTCGCCTGCATGCAGCGCGAGGAAGGGCGCCTCGGGCGAGGGGCGCCGGAACATCGACGTGCCCTGCTCGAGGACGACGTACCCTTCCAGGCCCGCGGGTCCGGCGGGGGCATCGGGCGCGGGCTCCGGGGACGCCTCGGAGGCGTCATCCTCGCCAAGCAGCGACTCGACCGCGTCACAGCCGGACACGCTCAGGAGGCCGAGCAAGACGAGCAGCGACCGCGACACGCCGCGAGTATCGATCGAACGCTCGGCCTCGGCAACGACTACGCCGTCGCGTCCGATGGCCGCTCCAGCACGTCGACGACGAGCGTGCCGATCGACGCCTGCGCGACGCCAAAGAGCAGGGGTCCGACGAGGGGGATGCTCATCGCGAGCGAGAATGGAAGCGCGAACCCGACGAGCGGCCGTCGGTGCTGCTTCACGAACACGTGCTGCGCGTCGAAGCGGACCTCGAGCTTTTCGAAGTAGGGGTCGAGCAGTTCCCAGCCCAGCGAGCGCGCCGTGACGTAGGCCTGCGCAACCGGCCCGAGGACGGGTCCGACGACGGGGACGAACGACAACGCGAACGCGCCGAGCGTGAGCCCTAGGAACAGCAGGAGGCGAATGAGGTTCTGCGGGATCGAGACGCGCAGCGGAAGACCTTCGAGCGCGGCGAGCTGATCGGCGCGCGCGGGGTCGACGGCCCGCACGCCGGCCACGAACACGCGCTCACCCAGCAGGGGGAACAAGGTGTTGGTCACGAACAGCGAGAGCACCGGCGCCATGAACAGCACGATGAGCACGCCTGCGATGCGCAGCAGCCACATCCCCGCGAGAACCCACCACCCCTCGTTGCCGTGGATGGGCGTGAAGTGCAGGACCGCCCAGATGCCCGCCACGTTGATGGAGGCCGCAAGCAGGAACAGCGCCCCCACGAGCTGCAGGTAGGTCTTGCGCACCGCGGGCGTGCCCAGCACCGTCCGAAAGCCGCGCCCCGCTGCGCGCAGGCCGGTCATCAACCCCGGGGTAGCCCGCTCCGCCATCGACGAGAGCTTGTCGCCGCGAAGACGGTGATGCAAGGCGGCAAAGCCCGGTTTAAGGCGTGGGAAGAAACGCCGTGAGGCGCCGGTTCACCTCCGCTGCGGCGTCGACCTGCACCCAGTGGCTCACGTCGTCGAGCAGCTCCACGCGGACGTCCCACACCCAGCGCGAGGGCGGATGCGCATACTCCAGGCCCAGGTAGCGGTCGCCCGTGCCCCAGATGACCTGCGTGGGCATGTCGAGCGGTCGCATCTTCTTCTTGAGTGATGCGCCGCGCCGCAGGTACGCCCGGTAGTAGTTCAGCGCAGCCGTGGTCGATGCTGGATCGAGCGCGTCCACGTAGCGCTGCACGTCGTCGTCGGAGAAGGCGCCGGCATGCAGCGGGTCTTCACGCAGGATCGTGCGGATGTACGCGTGATCGTCCCGCTGGATGCGCCACTCGGGCACGCCCGGCACTTGAAAGAAGAGCATGTACCAGCTCTTCCGAACCTGCGCGAGGTCGGTGAACATCGCGGCTTGGTGTCCGGGGTGCGGGCAGTTGAGGACCGACAGCGTGTCGACCTGGGCTGGGTGGAGCATGGCGTGCCACCACGCGACCATGCCGCCCCAGTCGTGACCGACCACGCTCACGCGCTTCAGGCCCAGATGACGGATCAGCCCGGCGACGTCGCCCGCGAGCTGCTCGATCTGGTACGCGTCCAGCCCGGCGGGCTTGTCCGTCTGTCCATAGCCCCGCAGGTCGGGCGCGAGCACGCGATAACCCGCCTCCCGCAGCGCAACCAGCTGATGGCGCCACGAGTACCAGAACTCCGGAAACCCGTGCAGCAAGAGTACCGTGGGTGCGTCGTCACGGTCGGGCTTCGCCTCGACGTAGTGCATGCGCAGGCCGTCGAGGTCGGCAAAGTGATGGGTGACGGCGTCGTCGGTCCACGGCGTGGTCATGCGTCGAACTCTCGTCGGGCGGCTTCGTAGTCGTCGGGCGTGTTGCAGTCACGCAAGACCGCATCGTTGGGTAGGGCGCTGCGGGAAATCTCGGCGCAGGGCAGCGCGGAAAACAGGCGCTTGAGGGCTCGCTCGCCGTCTGCGATCAACCGACTGGCTTCGCGGAGGGCTGGCCCCACGCGGACCGCCGCGGCGAGAGGGTGGAGCCGGTGGCGTCGCTTGGAGTCCGCGGGCTCGACCGGGACGGCGGCGTCGATGCCCGCGCGCAGCTGCGCAAGCATGAAGCGGACGTGGGCCTCGTCGAGCAGCGGCTTGTCGACCGCGGCAAGGTACGCGACGTCGTCGGGGTGCAGCGCCGCCAGCCCCTCGCGCGCGCCGACCAGCGGACCCTGGTCATCGAGCGTCACCGGGTCGTCGACCCGTGTGATGCCCGGCAGCGGAGGCAGGTCCTGCTCTGCGTGCGCGACGATGACGACCTGCGCGGTGACCTGCTGCAGCGTTGCGACGACCGACTCGATCATCGTGGCCCCGCGCCAGGGCAGCGTCGCCTTGGGGCGCCCCATCCGGACCGAGCGTCCCCCGGCGAGCACGATGGCGGCCTGTCGACCCGTCACTACGCCCAGCATCGCGTGCGCGACCGAGCGGAGCAACTGCACCGGCGCAGGGTCCGGCGGCACCACAGGCTGCTACGCTCCGTACCGATGAAGCTGCGGATTCTGGGTGACTCGCTGCGGTTGCGGCTCTCGCAGAGCGAAGTGAAGCAGTTTGGTGAGACCGGCCGCGTCGCGCAGGCGATCCGGTTTGGCGGCGTCGCGCTCACCTACGCGCTCGAGCACGCCGGCGAGGTCACGGCGCTGGGCGCATCGATGGACGGCACCACGATCACGGTCCGCATGCCCACGTCGATGGCGCGGTCCTGGGTCGACACCGACCTGGTCACCTTGAAGGCGGAGCAGTCGCTCGGCGAGACCGAGGCGCTGTCGCTGCTGGTCGAAAAGGACTTCAAGTGCGCGATCCCGCGGCCGGGCGAAGAGGACTACGACGGCTTCGAGCACCCCACCGGCGGGTGTTAGGGCTCGATCCGTTCGCCGCCCGCGTACACGCACATTCGTCGGTCCCGCAGGAAGCCGACCAGCGTCATGCCGCTCTCGCGGGCGAGCTCCACGGCGAGGCTGCTGGGGGCAGAGACCGCGGCGACCAGCTCGACGCCGCGGGCGAGCGCCTTTTGGGTGATCTCGAACGACACGCGTCCGGACACCATCAGCACCGCGGGTTGTCGGCCCTCGCGTGCGGCCACCCCCATCACCTTGTCGACCGCGTTGTGTCGGCCGACGTCTTCGTGCGTCGCGATCTGGTTCAGCGAAGCGTCGAAGGCCGCGGCTGCGTGAACGCCTCCGGTCTGCTCGAAGTCTGCCTGGCCGGCCCGCAGGCGGTCGGGCAGTGCGTAGAGCTGCGCTGGCTGGACGCGAAGCCGATTCGCGACGGGCTCGGCCACCGCCATGGCTTGCTCGAGCGATGCCTTGCCACACACGCCGCAGCTGCTGCTCGCATAGAGGTTGCGGCGGAGCGCGGCCACGTCGACCGGGTGGGTGAGCACGGCCTGCACGACGTTGTCCTCGGCCTCGGGTCGGTCGACCGTGGTGCAGTGGCGCACGCTCGCGATCGCGTCGGGGCTCCGTGCGATGCGCTCGGTCAGCAAGAAGCCGCGGACCAGCGCCTCGTCGTGGCCGGGTGTCCGCATCACGACGGCGATCGGCGTTCCGCCGACGCGGATTTCCAGGGGGGCCTCCACCGCGACGCGGTCTTCAGCTTCGGTGACGGCGTCACCCCGCCACTCGATGCGTCGAAGCGCGCCTGGGTCTTCGTCGGTCACGTCTCGCCGCCGTAGGCGTCGATGCACGCCTGCACGACTTCACGCGCGGCGTCGCGACGGGGCATGCCCTCGAGGGATGGAAGCGGGGCCGCCAGCGCCTGGGTTCCGCATGCCGCGACCTCGACGCTCTTGCGAAGCAGGCAGTTCGAGCGACGCTCGCCGAGCTTCTTGCGGTGGCCGTCCCACCAGCGCAGGACGTCCTTCTCCGCGCCGGCGAGCATGAACTGGTCGAACGACTCGACGAAGGCATCGCATGCCTTTTCGAGGGACTTCGGCATGGTGGTCGGAAGCGTGGCGGCGGCTTTGATCTCCGCTGCCCGAGCCGCAGCCTGGGCCTCGGCTGCGGCTTTGGCTTCCTTCGCCTCGGCGCGCTTCTTGTCGGAGACCGCTGCGGCTGCGACCTGCATGTCACTCTTCGTCTCCATCGCCTGCGCGATCGAGGGATCGGCCTCGGCCTCTCCACATGCCCCGGTGCACAGGCTCGCCGCGAGCAGCATCCCCAAGCGCGTCTTCGCTCCGCCTACCATCGCGCGGAGCCTACACCGTACACCGCTGTAGGCACATGGCGGCTGCTGCAAGGAGGCACGCTTGCACCGCATGTAGGCGGGCCCACGATCCCGGCCGGGTACCCCTGTTGAGGCGGCTCCCGATGAAAAAAAATGAAAAAAAAATCGAGGGGGTCTTCAGGAGACACTCGGCCCCCAAGGTGGTGGGGTCGGTGGACACCGATCGTCGATCTGCGCGACCCAAGTGGGGGCTGAGTACCCTCCGGAACCCGACCGGCGCCGACCGCAAACTGCCGCATCATGCGGCGTGGATGGTCGTTGGACTCGTTTCGCGCATTTACGGGGCGGGGAGCGCCGATCGGAGATCGGTATGAGGACGGACAGCCCCAGGGGGCTCTCCACGAGGTTGGGGCCTCGATCCCCTAAATTGGCTCTAAACGCCTGTTTCTGACCTGAATTCGGCGATCTGCGCGTTGCGCCTACCTTGATGCCGGGGGCCTTCAGGGACTACCGTGGCGGACGACGGAGCACGGTGTGCCCGTCTTTGCGGGACACGTTGGAAGGGCTGCTCCCGCGCCACTTGCGAGCCATTGGGAGAAGGGGATCAAAGGGATGATTCGCGCACGATTCAAACGGAACCTAGGACTGGGGCTGACGGCTCTGGTGACGAGCCTTACGGTTTCGGCTTGCTACGACGGTAGCGACGACGAAAACGGGGACTGCGTCTCGGACGAGGAGTTCTTCCGCGAGACGGTCTACGCACCAATTCTCTCGGACAACTGCTCCAGCTGCCACAACAGCTCTGGCGCCGCGAAGGACACCTCCTTCGTGCTGCGCAGCCCGGAGTCCGGTCCGGACTATCTCGAGGCAAACCTCGAGGCCTTCACGCAGATGTCGAAGCTGCAGTTCGAAGGCCAGAGCTGGATTCTGCTCAAGCCCACGCTGGGCATCGAGCACGAGGGCGGCGAACGATTCAAGGTCGACGGCGAAGAGTACAAGGCGTTCGTCGAGATGATGGAGCGTCTCGAGAACCCCGTCGCCTGCGAAGAGGGCGACCAAACCGAGGAGTTCTTCGATGGCGTCGAGCTGCTCGACGAGCGCGCCACGCTCCGCAAGGCGACCCTCGCACTGGCCGGCCGGCTTCCCACCATCGATGAAGAGAACCGCGTCCAAGAAGGCAGCTGGGAGGCGCTCGACACGATCCTCGACGAGGTCATGACAGACCCGGTCTTCTACGACCGCCTTCGCGAGATCTACAACGACAAGTTCCTCACCGACCGCTACTACGGAGGCTCGCAGGCCCTCGACCTGCTCGACTACGACGAGGAAGAGGGCGGGGATTTCCCCAACGCCTACTGGTTCGACGCGCTGCCCGAGGGCGAAGAGCGCGACCAGGCTCGCGAGTACTCGAACAACGGCGTGGCGCGCCAGCCGCTCGAGATGCTCGTTCACATCGTCAAGAACGACCTGCCGTACACGGAGCTGCTGACCGCCGACTACACGATGGTCAACCCGTTCTCGGCGCAGTCGCTCGGTGTCGACGCCAGCTTCTCGAACCCGAACGACTACAACGAGTACGTCACCGCGCGCATCCCCGGCATGCCGCATGCGGGCGTGCTGACCAGCGTCGTGTACCTCAACCGGTTCCCGACGACGGACACCAACCGGAACCGTCACCGGGCTCGGATGCTCTACGAGTTCTTCCTTGCCACGGACGTGCAGGCGCTCGGCAACCGTCCCGTCGACGCAACGGCCATCACCGGTCACAACGCGACGCTCAACGATCCCGAGTGCACCATCTGCCACGACGTCATCGACCCCGTTGCCGGTTCGTTCAAGAACTGGGACGACATGGGTCGCTACCGTCCGCCCGAGCAGGGCTGGTTCCCGGACATGCTGCCGCCCGGCTTCGGCGAGTCGCAAATGCCCGCCGAGAACGACCCCGCCGCGCTTCAGTGGGGCGTACGCGAGGTGGTCCAAGACCCTCGCTTCGCGCTGTCGGCCGTCTACATCATGTTCGAAGGCCTCAGCGGTCAGAAGCCGCTGCGCGAGCCCGACAACCCGGACGACGAGAACTACCTCGGGGGCATCGAAGCCGCCAAGACGCAGCGCGCCGTCTTCAACGACATCGCGCAGCAGTTCACCGACACCAACTACAACCTCAAGGTGGTGGTCAAAGAGATCATCAAGTCGCCCTACTACCGGGCGTACAACTACGAGGCGCTGGGGCTCGACGACGACCAGGCGCAAGCTCGCCTTTACGAGCTCGAGAACGTCGGCATGGGTCGACTGCTCACGCCTGAGCAGCTCAACCGCAAGATCATCGCGGTCACCGGCCTTCGCTGGTCGCAGGGCCAAGGCGACGAGGCGGTCGACTACCTGCTCGACGAGAACCGCTACATGACGCTGTACGGCGGCATCAACTCGGACGACATCGTCCAGCGCGTCACCGAGCCCAACGGCATCATGGCCAACGTCGCCAAGCGCATGGCCAACCAGATGGCCTGCCGCGCAGCACCGTGGGACTTCACCAAGTCCGCCGCGGACCGCATCCTCTTCCCGCTCGTCGAGCCGACGATGCAGCCCGAGGACCTCAACGGCTTCGAAGTGCCCTCGGCGGCCTCCGCCATCCGCAACAACATCCAGTACATGGTGTCGCGGCTGTGGGGTGAGTACCTCGAGGCAGATGACCCCGAAGTGGAGCGCATCTACCAGCTCTTCCTCGATGTCTGGCGAGACGGCCAAGTCGGCCTGCAGCTGCCCGACGACGACGAGAACCGGTACGGCACCAACCTCGGTCAGTGCAACGTCAACAACAACGCCCTCACCGGCGAGGAACTGCCCGAAGAGCAGCGCCTCTCTGAAGACCCCACCTACACCATTCGCGCTTGGATGGCCGTCACCAACTACATGCTGTCGGACTTCCGCTTCCTGCACGAGTAAGGACGAAAGGAGCAAGAACCATGGATCGTCGTGATTTTTTGAAGCTCGCCTCTTGTGCCGGAATGTCGGTCGTCGCTCCGGCGGCGTTCGGTGGCCGGGACCTCAGCTTTGGCCGCCGCGGCATCGCAGCGGAAGCCTACGAGGGTACCTTCTTCATTCTCTTCAACGCCGGTGGTGGATGGGACCCCACCTCGTTCTGTGACCCCAAGGGCGCGAACGGGGAGAACGATCCCGACCCGATGAACCACTACCTGAAGTCCATGATTGGCGAGGCGGGCAACCACCGCTTCCCCATGGAGTTCCCGAACCCGAACGACCCCGAAGGTGGCTACGGCACGGGCATCATCCCGGCGTTCTTCGAAGAGCACTATCAGGATCTGCTCGTCATCAACGGCGTCGACATGCAGACCAACGGCCACGACCAGGGCACGCGCCACACGTGGAGCGGCCGTCTCTCCGACGGCTTCCCCACGATGGGCGCCTACCTGGCAGGCACGTACAACTCGACCCTGCCGATGTCGTTCCTCGCCTTTGGTGGCTACACGTACACCGCTGGCGTCGCGCCGCAGTCGCGGGCATCCAACATCGGCGCGCTCGAGGAACTCGCGTTCCCGGCCCTGTCCAACTCGGACGACCCGAACTCCTCGTACCTGAGCTCGAAGTCCCTCGAGCTCATCGAGGAAGCGCAGTGGCATCGCGACCAGGCGCTCATCAGCGGCCAAGGGCTGCCGAAGATCGAGCACTCCATGACGACGCTCTTCGAGTCGCGTTCGGGTTCGAACGAGCTCAAGCGCCTCAAGGAGTTCCTCCCCGAGGACCGCTCCGGCGGCGTCCGGGGTCAGGTCGAGGTTGCACTCGCGGCGTACCGCGCGGGCATCTCGGTGGCGGCGAACATCTCCACCGGAGGGTTCGACACGCACGGCGACCACGACGCGCGGCAAATCCCTTCGCTCGAGAACCTGCTCGACGGCATGAGCTACGCTCGCAACCTCGGCCAAGAGCTGGGCATTGGTGACAAGGTCGTGCTCATCGCGGGATCCGACTTCGGTCGGACGCCGGGCTACAACGACGGCAACGGCAAGGACCACTGGTCCATCTCGTCGATGATGATGATGGGCGCCGGGATCGAAGGAAACCGAGTCATCGGTGCCACGGACGAAGGCCACCGCGCCTACGGCATCAACACCGACCTCAGCGTCGACCAGAGCGAGGACGTGCGGCTGAAGATTCTTCCCGCGCACATCCACTCCGCGATTCGTAAGCGGTACGCGCTGGGCGCCGACAACGAGCTCGCGGCCATGTTCCCGCTGACCAACGAAGAAGAGCTGCCGATCTTCGGTTAGGTCTGGACGCGGACGCCCCGGGGAGGGGGCATTGATGGGGAGATGGGCCAGTTTCGTCGGGGGGCGAAGCTGGCCCGCTTTTTGGTTCGCCGTCGTAGGCGAGGGCGACGAGCGCACCGGCGTTGTATCCTGCAGGCCTTCAGCGAGACGTGTACGTCCTGTTCTCGCTGCTGACCGTCGTGTTCGGCGTCCTCTTCCTCCTCGTCGCTGCGTTCTCCGCCTACGGCATCTTTGCGATGCTGCAGGCGAATCGTCGCAATCAGACGTATCTCAAGGAGAGCCGGGATGAGGTGCCGCTGCAGCTCGACCACCTCAGCGGGGCGCTGCGTCGGCTGGTAGAGGACACGCGGTTGCTTCGAATCAGCCTCGAAGGCCCAATTCGCGACGTTGTCGCCCTGCGGACGGGCGAGTTCTCGCAGTCGGCCGGCGCCGACATGGAAGCGTTCGACAGCATGCTGATGAGCGTCAGCCGCGACGTTGCTGAGTGGGTCGAAGCGGCGCAGCGGCTGCCCGAAACCGACCTGGGTCGTCTCGAAGACTTGGGCGTCTCCCCCGACAGCGTGCGGCACATGCTCGACGCCGAAGGAGGCGCGTTCGAACGACGACACCTCAACCGCCGCGGCGTGCCGCCGCTGGACGCCAGGCTCAAAGGCCTGGCCAACGAGCTCAACAAGTTCGAAGTGGCACTGCAGGCCAGCGGCCACGTGTACCGCTGACGGCGGCGTTGGGGGGCTGCGGTGTCTGCAGACTGCAGCACCGATCTGCAGCATCGTCGCGTTTCGCTACGTCGCGGCCGGCTCCAGAAACTCGCATCCCCTGGAAATCCGATGTAGGTTGCCGGCCTTCACGGATTGGCATGCGACTCGCTACTTCTTTTGTTTGAAGGAAGCCGAGTCCGGCTCCGTCGGAGAGACACCCACATGATGCTGACGCCGATCACCCTGACCCTCGCCCTGCTCACGTGCAGCTTTGTCATCGCCGCTGCGTACATGGCGGTCGACGAGCGCGCGTAGGTCGGCGCCCAGCACCCGAAAAGCGCGGCGGATCGCTTGAAGGCGATCGGCCGCGTTTTTGCGTCTGGGATCTACCGCGGGGCGGCTACTTCACCACGCCGAGCTCTTTGCCGACCTTGGTGAACGCTGCGATTGCACGGTCGATGTGTTCGCTGGTGTGGCCCGCCGAGAGCTGCACGCGGATGCGGGCTTGGCCCTTGGGCACGACCGGGTAGCTGAAGCCGATGACGTAGATGCCTTCGTCGAGCAGCTTCGCCGCGAAGTCGATCGCGAGCTTGGCTTCGCCGAGCATGATCGGGACGATCGGGTGGACGCCCGGCTTGATGTCGAAGCCGGCCGCGGTCATGCCCTCGCGGAACCGCATGGTGTTGCCCTCGAGACGATCGCGAAGCTCGGTGGTGCTGGAGAGCAGCTCGAGGACGGCGAGCGAGCCCGCGACGATCGTGGGCGCGAGCGTGTTCGAGAACAGGTACGGGCGGCTGCGGTTGCGGAGCAGCTCGACGATCTCCTTGGGGGCCGCGGTGAAGCCTCCCGAAGCGCCGCCGAGCGCCTTGCCCAGCGTGGAGGTGATGATGTCGACGCGGCCCATGACGTCGCAGTGCTCAGCCGTACCGCGTCCGGTCTTGCCGACGAACCCGGTGGAGTGGCAGTCATCAACCATGACCATGGCGCCGTACTTGTCGGCGAGGTCGCAGATCTCGCCGAGCTTGGCGATGTCGCCATCCATGCTGAAGACGCCGTCGGTGGCGATCATCTTGAGCCGGCAGTCGGACGCTTCCTGCAGCTTGGCTTCGAGGTCGCCCATGTCGGCGTGCGCGAAGCGAAGGCGCTTGGCTTTGCACAGGCGAATGCCGTCGATGATCGACGCGTGGTTGAGCGCGTCCGAAATGATGGCGTCTTCAGGCCCGAGCAGGGGCTCGAACAAGCCGCCGTTGGCATCGAAGGCTGCGGCGTAGAGAATGGAGTCCTCGGTGCCGACGAACTCGGCGACCTTCTGCTCGAGCTCGCGGTGCTTGTCTTGGGTGCCGCAGATGAACCGGACGCTGCTGAGGCCGTAGCCGCGGTGGTCGAGCGAGGCGCGGGCCGCTTCCAGGACGCGCGCGTCGGACGAGAGGCCGAGGTAGTTGTTCGCGCAGAAGTTCAGCACGGTGGCGCCGCCGACCGAGATCTCGGCGCCTTGCACCGACTCGATCACACGCTCTTCTTTGGAGAGTCCCGCGTCGCGAATCTCGTTGAGGATGGCGGCGTAATGGGCTTTGGCCTGCTCGTACATCGCGACGCGATGGTAGCAATCCGGGGGCTCGGCTCGACGCGGTACAGTCGTGAGGATGCGGCGCACGATCGCGGCAACCGGTCTGGCTTTGTGGACGGCGTGTGCGGCACGGCCCGCGCCCGAAGCGAGCGCACCCGAACCCACGGTGGAGGCGCCGCCCGTCCTGGCGCAGTCCGCCGCGCCGCCGAAGGCCGAGCTTTCTCCTCCGCCCAAGGCCGTGGCCCCACCACCGCAATCGCAACCCCCGGACCCCAACGACTGCAATCCGTTCCTCGCGCCCGTCGAGCGTCGGGCCGGCAGCCTCGTGGTGCATGCACCTCCCCGAGAGCCCTCGGCGCAGTTTCTCGGGCGCCTGCGCAGCCACCTCGAGGGGTCGCTGTCGAAGGCGTCCGAGCGGGTGTGGGTGGGGCCGCAGGTCCCAGGCTTCGTGCCGCTTGCGCTGGATTCGGCCGAGCTGTGGCTGCTCGACCACCAGTCGGACGGGACGTTCCTGGCGTTCTATCGGGATCCGTACGGCGCGGGCAGCTGCGGGCTCGGGGACGCGAAGAACTGTCACACCGTGGCGCAGCTCTTCGCGCACTGCGGCGAGGTGCTGTGGTCGGTCTCGCTGGACCCGCACTTGTCCAAGCCCGAGCGACTCGAGGTGCAAGACGTACGGCTCGACGACGGCACGCTGTACTTCAATGAGGCGTGTCAGAGCTATGCGTCGGAGTCGGGCGGACGGTGCTCTTCGCTCGTGGCGTTGGACCCGGCCGCGAACGCGGTGCTCTGGCGAACGAAGTCCCTCGTCTCGAACAACCGCTTCTTCATCGCCGACGACTACGTCGTCGCGGGCTACGGGTTCACGGCCGAGCCGGACAACCTGTTCGTCGTGCGGCGGAGCGACGGCAAGGTGATGCAGAAGATCCGCCTGCCCAAGGCACACGAGAACATCGAACTGCTCGAGCCGGGCGTGTTGCGAGTGACGGTCTACCCCGGTGACCGCTTCTTGGACTTCCGCATGACGCGGTGGGACGGACCCAAGCCCAAGCTCGTCCGCCTCAAGCCGTGAGCCCGGCTAGAGCTGAGGCTAGAGCTGGACGCCGGATCCGTTGAACCACGAGGGCCAGCCGTCGCGTGGACCGAGGCACGTGCGCGTCGACGCCAGCCCCTCGCCCATCGAGCCCGGCTTCGCGTCCATAAAGCACTTGGCCTGAGCGTCGGAGAGCCCTTCCTTCAGGCAGACCTCGGTGGCGCGGGCGTTGAGCGACTCGATGACGGTCAGCTCGGCGCCTTCGGGCTTCATGGCCTTGGTGTGGAGCCGCAAGGTCACCGCATCGATCGCGTCCGCGCACTGCGTTCGCTTCGCGTCGCGTTCGGGCGAAGGCTCCGGGGTGGCGTCCGGAGCGGGTGTCTCCGCCGTTGGGCAGGCGGTCAGCAAAACACCGAGAGCAAGGCACACCAGACGCATGGCGCCGATGTAGCACTTTGGCACACAGTGTCAAGTTGAGCTTCAGTCGCCCAGACCGACGAAGACCCGGCCGACGCGGCCGCTGGCGTTGCCGTAGTACAGCGTGCCGCCGCCGAAGTCGTTCTCGCCGAACGAGAGCCCCGCGAAGTCGCTGAACGCCTCGGGTGCGTCGGTCAGGTTGCGGATCGTCGAGGTGCTGTCGCCGGCGACGTAGCGCGCGACGATGAGCCGGCTCGCGTCGGGCACGCCCACATACAGGTTCTGCGCCCGGTCGAAGCGAAGCCCGTCCACGCGCAGCGTCGCGTCGTCTTGCTCGCCAAAGGTGAGGTATGGCGACGCATCGCCAGCGACGCCGCCCTCGAGGATCGGCACGCGGATGACCTGCCCGTTGATGCCCACGTAGAGGACGCCGGGTTCAGGCCCGGTGGTGATCGCCGAGGGGTTCGCGAGGTCGGAGAGCAGGACGCGGGCGCCCGGGGGAATCGCCGCGTCGCCGGTGCTGCCGTCTTCGGGCTGCGGCGGATCGGGGTCCCAGACCAGAAGCTGTCCGCCTTCACCGTTGGTGAAGTACAGCTCGTCGTCCATGCGGACGATGCCTCGCACCGGACCCAGCGGGTCGCCGTCGATCGTTTCGGTCGCGAGCCCCTCGATCGCGCCGCCGTTGATCGCGACCGCCTCGATCGACTGCGAGCCTGCGTTGGCCACGAGTACGTAGTCGGCGTCGCTCTCGTCTTCGGGAATGCGACCAAGTCGGGCGCCGAGCGGTCCGCCGGGGATGTCGTGGCGTCCCATGTGCGTCGCCACCTCTTCCATCAGCTTCTCGTCGAAGTCGATGTCGAACCAGGAGACGAAGCCTTCGTTCATCACGGCCCACAGCTCGCCGCCGCGGAACGACACGGCGGTGGGGGTGCCCAGCTGCATGGGGTCGTCGACGCCGGGCAGGCCTTCCTCGAAAACGGCTTCGACGACCTCGATGGTGACGTCGACGCTCGCTGGCACGGAGTTGCGCGTGGCGGTGAGCGTGAGGGTGAGAACATCGCCGGGGTCGGCCGCGGCCGGCACGTCGACGAGGAGTTGCTGTAGGTCGACGCCGGTCAGCACCGCTTCGGGTCCGCCCGTCTGCTCCCAGCCGAACTCGTCGGCGGACACTTCCGCGTCGATCGGGACGCGCAGGCCCGCAATGACCCGGATGGGATCGTTGGGCACGTCGAGGTCGGGTCCGGGCAGGCAGACGTTCTCGACGCAGAACAGCGTCCCGATGCAGTTACCTTCGAGGCATTCGCAGGACTCTTGACCCGCGATGCAGTCGACGGGCCCCGTCGTCATCGGTGATGTCGTGACCATGGCCGAGCCGGCGCTCGTCGAGTTCCCGCTCGTGGAGCCGCCGTCGGTATCGGTCGTGCCTCCGCCATCTCCCCCTCCGTCGCAGGCCAGCAGGCAAGCTGCCGCAACTGCGATCAATCCAACGCGCAAGGTCATGCCCGCTCAGTGTACCGGGCCACGCGCGCGCAGGGACGGGTCAGTGATCGTGATCGAAGAGGTCGGGGTTTTGCTCGATGAGCGCCCGAATCTTCGGCACCAGATTCTCGGTCATCTGGTCGAGGTTGAACTCGGGCTGCCAGCCCCAGTCCTCGCGCGCGTTGCGGTCGTCGAGCACGCGTGGCCACGAGTCGAGAATCGCCTGACGGTGGCTGTCGGGCGCGAACGTGATGTTCACATCAGGCAGAGCCGTAGCGACGCTCGCGGCAATTTCCGCGGCGGTCGGCGAAAAGGCTGCGATGTTGTAGGTGGAGCGGCGCAGCTTGCCGCGAGGCGCATCCGACAGCTCGGCAAGCGCACGCACACCGTCCGGCATATACATCAGCGGAATGCGGGTGTTGGGGCGACAGAACGCCTCGTACCGCCCCAGCCTCACCCCGTCGGTGTACATGAAGAGCGCGTAGTCGCTGGTGCCGCCACCGGGGAGCGACGCGCTGATGAGGCCGGGAAAGCGCACCGCACGAAAGTCGACGCCGAACCGTCGGCGGTAGTAGTCGCCCAGCATTTCGCCAGCGACCTTCGTGACGCCATACATCGTGGTGGGTTGCAGTGGAACGTCGTCGCCGACGTGCTCGGGCAGGCCGGGGCCGAACACCGCGATGGTGCTGGTAAAGATGACGCGCTCGACCTCGAGCCGGCGGCAGGTCTCCAGCACGTTGTAGGTGCCGGTCTGGTTGACGTCGTAGGTGCGCTGCGGAATTTCTTCGCCGCGTGCGCTGAGGATCGCGGCCAGGTGGTAAACGCGATGGGGTCGGATCTGGGTGAAGAGCGCGTCGACGGCGTCGAGGTCGGTGACGTCGAGGTGGTGCCAAGGCACGTCTTTTTCGACCTGGGCGCCGCTGGGTCGCGGCGCGACGTCGGAGGCGTGCACGTCGTAGCCACGCGCACGAAGGGTTCGAATCAGGTCGAGACCAACCTGACCACCGGCACCGGTTACGAGGCAGCGCGTCGTCATGCGGGGTCGGATTTTGGCCCGAGCCCGGTTGTGGGAGCAAGCGTGCGAGCGCTTGCGCAGTACGGCGCTACGAGGTCAGCGCCGCGTCTTCGCGGAAGAACGCGTTCCGTTTGGGGTCCTGGTACGCGCGGTAGTCGATCGCCCACGGCGTGACCTTGGTCTCGGTACCCGTTCGCGAGATGGTCAGGGCCATCGGGCGGACGTCGCGGTAGTTGCTGTCCTCGGGCAGGTCGTCGTTCGCGACGCCGCCGGCGGAGAAGACCGTGAGCAGGCGGATGTCGTCGCGTGGGTAGTGGTCGCGGAATCCGGCGTTGAACTTCTCGTGGCCGCGAACCATCAGCGAGCAGCCGACGCGAAGCATGAACTTGCGGAACTGCTGGCGGCCGAACGCGAAGCGGGCCGAAGCGTTCTGCAGGTCGTCGGGCACCTTCTCTGCGCGGCTGGGATCGGACCACAGCATCTGGAAGCGGATGTCGTCGTCGTTGAGACACCATAGCCCCTTCCACTTCTCCTTGAGCAGCGAGTCTCGCGGGATGCCGCCGTGCGCGAACAGCAGGTTGTCGAAGAGCAGCGAGTTCGGCATCTGCTCGAAGAACTTCAGGTAGCGCTCGAACACCTCGTCGGGCAGCACGCGCTGCAGGCTGTTGATCGCGTCGGCAGGCTTCACGCCGCCGTAAATCCGGCCGCCGTACTCGATGTAGTACTCGTGATTGCCGCGCAGCACGAAGACGTGGCCGGGCACGGTGTTGAACAGGTTCAGTACGCCTCGCAGCACGCCGTTGAAGCTGAAGCGCCCGCGGTCGATGTAGTCGCCGAGCAGCACGAGGCGCACGTCGGGATTGTTCTCGGGATCGGCGCGGAACTTCTTCACCTTCTCCATGAAGTTGCTCTGCATGACCGCGGCCTTGAGGCAGCTGTAGCAGCCGTGCAGATCGCCGAGTACGATGAGCTCGTAGTCCCGGTTGCCGCCTTGCGGGACGGCGTAGACGTGGCCGTCGAGGAACTCGTCCCCCTCGAGCTGGTCGACGCGCTGCTTGCCCAGCAGTCGACCCTTGCCCTTTTCCCGCTGCTCTCGCCACTTGGCTTCGGTCTTCTCGAGCAGCCGAATGTCGGCGTCGATCTGCGCCCGAATCTGTCCGGGGTCGGCCGAGTAGTGGTGCTCGAACGTTTTGAAGAACGGATGGTCCGTGGCCGCCGTTGGCTTTTCCGTGGGTTTTTCCACGGCTACGCGTGACTCCACCCCCGCGTCCTCTTCGGCCATCGTCGCCTGTCCAAGCAGCGCGGCGAGCTCGTTGCGGAACTTGACCTCTTCAGGGTGAACGACGCCGTCAGCGTTGATGAACTGATCGACGATCGTGAGCAGCTCGGTCCGGTTGTGCTGGCTCAGCCCCTCGAAGAGCTCGAAGCATCGAAGCTTGAGCTTACTGATGACGAACTTGTCGACCTCTTCGCCTTCGGCCACGGCTTCGGTGAACAAGGACTTCACCTCGTAGTCGACCTGCTGGAACAGCTCGACGTAGTGCTCGTGCTGCTGCTCGATCTGCTCGAAGCGAAGCTCGGGGTCGAGGTCGGGAGCCTGCGCATCGACGCGCGCCGTGACGAGCTTGCGGAGAAACGAACGGACGAACGCCTTCTCGCGAAGGTCGAACTCGGTGTCGATGTACCCGCACGTCGTCAGGTAGAAGATCACTGCTTCGATCTGCTGTTCGGCGACCTTCGGATCCTTGCTCAGCTCGATCACGACCTGAAATTTAGCAGCCCGTGCGGGACGTGTGGGCCCGACGCAAAACCACGAAAAAGCCCCCCGTGGGTCGACGGGGGGCTCTCTTCAGTCGCCTCGAGGGCGACGGTTCATCACTCGCCGGTGATGACGGTGCAGTTCTTGACGTACACGCCGCCAAGAATACGCATCGAGGAGTAGTCGACGGTGTCGACGCGGGTGATGCCGCCGGTCTTCTTGGCGGTGTCGAGGCTCATGTCGCCCCAGGCAGCAAGGCCAAGAACGCCGCTGGCGCAGGTCTGACCCTGCTTGGGACCGGGGCGGACGCCGTCGGTGACTTGAGCTTGCGTACCGGGGCCGACACCCTTGACGCCGGTGTAGAGGGCACCCGACGGGGGGGACGCGGAAACGGCAGCCGAAGCGCAGCCAGTGGAGAGCATCGCGAAGGTGAGAGTCGCAGCGAGTTTCTTCATCGTGTTTCTCGAAGTAGAGGGGTTTGGTGCAGTCGCATCCCGACCGCAGCGCGCGGACTATAGCGACGCGGATCCGAGAGGGTCAACTTGCGTAATGACTTGCACAGGTGGCACCGTCCGCGGGTCGTGTCGACCCGTCTCGTCCGGACATCCTGCCTCTTGCTCTTGGTCTGCTCCGCGTGCGGAATTTTCGTGCAAAAGCGCAGTCGAGGCCGTAACGGCGTTCGGAAGTGGGCTGCCGAGGTCCCCGCCGTGAGGAACGTAGCGAGCCGAGAACTGCTGCGCCCAAGCCCTGGCTCTAGTGTGTCGTTTTATCGCCACACTGCTCCTTTGGAACAGGTCTTCGCGGACCTCGTCGAAGACCTCACGGCGGGCGGTTGGACCATCAAGGATACGAAGGGATCTCTGTATGCCCGCGCGATGGCGGGATGTGGATCGACCTGCGACGAGCTGCGCTTCTATGCGGTCACGCGGCGGTTTGGAGGCGTTTCAGAGACAATTCTCCGGGTGACGGGTCCGGCGGACATCCAGCCTCCGGTCTCGCTGAACGGGCCGTGTGAGCACGTGCCGATCAGCACGCCTTCGCTGAACGAAGCCTCCCGGTACGCCCCCGTGTACGACGTCGATCTCGATCGCGACGGGCAGCTCGACGTTTACGTTCCCCGCTGGGACGGGGCGAAGGTGGTTTGGGACGCCCGCGTGATGCGGGGCACATGCGGCCACCTCGTCGGCACATTCCCTCGATTACCCGCCGATCCGCATACGTCCAAGCCCTCTTCGTCGGGGCTCGTCGACCTCACCGTCGCGCTGGAGGTGCAGCTCGACAACGGTCGCCGACGTAAGGTGCCCGTCACCTACGCCTTCGACGGCTCGACGTACGTGGCTCCCGACGACGCACCTGCACCGTCGTGAAGCTTCGGTCCTCGGCGTTGGCCGAGACGAGCAGGACCTCTTCGCCGCGGCGGACCGTCGTGGCTGAGATCGGGCCTGCCCCCGTCACGTAGCGTCGCGAGGGCGCCAATCGCCCTGCACCAGACCCGAGTCGCACGTCGAAGCGCGCCGCTTGCTCGTCGAGCAGGACGACGTCGACATGGCCGTCGCCGTTGACGTCGTCGAGCAAGCCGTCGACGAACGGGCCGCGTGCGACTTGCTGAGGTGTGTCCAGCCATCCGAAGCCGACGCTTCGCAGCAACCAGGCGCCGCGAGGACCCACCGCGAGCACGTCGGGCAAACCATCCTCATCGACGTCGGCCGCGTCGAGCTGGGTCGGGGCGGGGACGCGAACCATCCACTCGTCGGCGAGGCCGCCATGACCCACGCTGCCGAACACGCGGACGTGGTCGGGGACGGGGGTGCTGAATGCACCGGTCCGAAGGCCGACGACGACATCGTCGAGGCCGTTCCGCCCGAGGTCGACCATGTCCAATGTAGGTTCTGCACGCCCCCGCGGATCGAGCGGCACGATGCGGGGCGTGCGAAACGTCCCCGACGCGGTGCCGACGAAGATCCGCAGGACGGGTCGGTTGGCATGGGAGACGACCGCCAGGTCGGGGACGCCATCTCGATTGAGATCGCCGGCGGCCACTTGGGTAGGCGCGGCTTCGAGGGTCGCCAGGCGCTCGGCGGTCCACGCCCCGCCGATGCGTCGGGCAAGGTTCAGGGTGCCCGCTTCGTTGTTGGCGGTGACCCAGGCGTCCTCTGTGAGGGGCGTCAACGCGTCGATTCGGCCGCCGAGGTCGACAAATCGAGAGCGCCACCCGCGGTCGGCGTAGGCCTCATGCAAGCCAACCGCGTCGTATCCTTCATACAGCGCAAGCAGCTGTGCACCGTTGGGGCCGGTTCCCACCCAGCGCGGCGGCGCGTCGGCGGGGATCGTTTGTTCCGCGACGCCATGGTGAACGCACCCACAGAGCGAGATTGCGGCGGCGAGGGCGAACAGGCTGGGCGGGGGCGTCGAGGCACTGCGCATCGTGGCAGAGGCCGCGGACTATACACCAGCGTTCGAGAGGACCGGTCTCGTCTGGAGACAGCGGCCCTTTTTCGGTAGCCTGAAGCGAGTGCGCTGCCACGCGTACATGGTTCCGGCCGAGTCGTACCGCGAGCTTGAGGCGCAGATCCTCGAGCAGCTTCGGGACGGTGATCGAGACCAGCTCAAGCACCTCATCGGCGAAGCCGATCTGCAGGTTGAGCTGCTCAGCGGTGAGTGGCGGACGTTGATGTCCGAGTTCGAGGACTACTACCAAGTCGTCGACGACGAGACGCGCGTCGCTCGAATGGTCGTGGGTCCCGATGAACTCGAGGAGTTTGTCGAGGCCCTGCGTGACCCGACGCGGCAAGCTCGGTGGGCGCCGCTGTCGTTCGGACTTGCCGAGCTGACCGACGCCTTGCCTGCGGGCACTGACCTCGTCGGCGTTGTCTTCATGGAAGAAGACGACGACTGGCTTTGGAACGAGCCCGTCTACGAACTCATCGCGATTCGGCCCGAAGTCTTCGCGCTGCTCGAAGGTCAGCTTCTGGACCAGATGGCGTCGGGGGACTACCGCGCGCTGGCGCGGCTTGCCTCCGACCACGCCGAGGGGTCGGTCGAGTTTTCGCCGGAGCAGTGGCGGGTGCTGATGCGTCACTCGCAGGAGCGCGTGCCCGAGCTGCTCACCGTGGTCGACGACCGACTGTCCACGCCCGTCGACTACACGCAAATCCGCGAGGCGCTCTCGCTCGTCGCAGACCCTCGCTACCAGCCCAGCCTCGACGCTTGGCTTCGCGTGCACGCATCGACGGCTCAATACGCGCTGTACTTCCGCGACGCGTCGCTCGAGCGCCGCGAGCTCGAGGGCTCGGGCATGTTCTCGCTCGACGGGCGTAGCACGCAGAAGATGCTTCGGGTTCCGGGCCCGGGTGAAGCGCCGCCGCAGGCAGGCTCGCGCGCCCCTGCCGACGTCGTGCAGGATTCGGACATGGGCGGCGAGACCGTGCCGCTTTCGGTGGCCGAGCGCGGGCGGGCAGCGAGCAATACCGACGCACGCGTCAGCTCCGGACCCGCCGACGACGGCGACGAGTAGGTTTCTTCGCCGCCACTGCTGCTGCGGGTAGCGTGCGCGCGTGCCGTCGTGGCAACTCGCGCTTCCCGTCCTCGTGGCGCTGCTGCTCGCCGGCATCGTCCTCGGCGTCCGCGTCACCCGATGGATGGAACGCCGCCGCGGGCGAGCATCGGCCTACCGGGGCGCGGCGGGAGAAGAGCGCGGGCTCGCGCTGCTCGAGGAGGCCGGATACGAAGTCCTCGACGTCCATCCGCGGACGGAGGCGATGGTCGAGGTGGACGGGGAACCGCTCACGTTCGACCTGTGTGTGGATGCCATCGTGCGCCGTGGGCGGCAGCGGTTCGTCGCGGAGTTCAAGACCGGACGCAGCGCGAGCATCGGGCATCGTGCAACCCGGCGGCAGCTCCTGGAGTACGCGGTTGCGTATCCGGACCACGGCTTGATCCTGGTCGATGCCACCGAAGGCGAACTGTACGAGATCGACTTCCCCGAGCTGCGGGGCTGACGCTGCCGGTCTTGCGTTCGGTCGCTCGGAACGCCACAGTTCCGATCGGCCAGTGGGGCGCCACCCCGTGCTGGCGGTCGCTCCATGTCGAATCCCACTCCTCCGCGGTCCCGGGCCTTTTCGTTCGTCTTCAAAGCGTTCGCCGTCCTCGGGCTCGTCACCTTCGTCGGTGGCTTCGGGCTGCTGTGCATTCTGTCGCTGACGTGCCTCAGCGGTGAAGATGTCCCCTCGAAGACCGTCCTCGAGCTTCGGCTGGACCGGCCCCTGGGAGAGATCCCCTCCTCCGACCCGGTGTCCTCCATCCTGGGGGAGAGCGGCACGACCGTGCATGACGTGGTGCGCGCGCTCGACCAGGCCGCGCAAGACGACCGGGTCGCGGGCGTGGTGGCGTACGTCGGCGGTTCATCCGGCGGCATGGCCGTGACGCAGGAGCTTCGCGACGCCGTGCTCCGCTTTCGCGAGTCCGGCAAGTTTGCCTACGCGTTCTCGGAGTCGTTCGGCGCGATGAGCTCGGGGACTCAAGGTTACTACCTGGCGTCCGCGTTCGACCAGGTGTGGCTGCAGCCCAGCGGTGAACTCGGCCTGGTCGGCCTGATGTCCTCGTCGATGTTCTACAAAGGCACCTTCGAGATGCTCGACGTCGAGGTGCTCGGGGACCGCCGCCGCGAGTACAAGAACGCGTTCAACAGCTACACCGAGCGCCGCTACACCGCTGCGCACCAAGAAGCGGTCAGGACGCTGCTCGAAGATCTGCTCGAGCAGATCGAGGCTGGCATCGCCGAAGGACGGGGTGGCAGCGCGGACGCCGTTCATGGGTGGATCGCCGACGGCCCGTACGTGGCGCCGAAGGCAGAGGCGGCCGGACTGGTCGACCGTCTCGGCTATCGAGACGAGGTCCTCGCTGCGGCCCGAGAAAAGGCTGGCGACGATGCTCAGCTCCTCTATGCCGAGAAGTATCTCGAGCGCATCGATCCGCCGTCTGGCGACCGAACGATCGCGGTCGTCTACGGCGTCGGTGCGGTCATGCAGGGCGCGAGCGGCTCGGATCCGCTGTCGGGTTCGCAGACGATGGGCAGCGACACCGTCGCCTCGGCCATTGCCGCCGCTGTCGCCGACGACAGCGTCGACGCGATCGTGTTCCGTGTCGACAGCCCCGGCGGGTCTCCCGTCGCCTCCGACACGATCTGGCGAGAGACCATCCGTGCGAAGGAGGCAGGCAAGCCCGTCATCGTCAGCATGGGCAACGTCGCGGCGTCGGGTGGGTACTACGTCGCCGCGGGTGCGACGAAGATCGTTGCCCAGCCCGGCACCATCACGGGATCGATCGGCGTGTTCGCGGGCAAGCCCAACCTGCGCAAGCTGTGGAACAAGGTCGGCGTGACCTGGGACTCGGTGAGTACGTCCGACAACGCGCGCGCGTACTCGCAAGTTCACGGCTACGACGAGAAGGGATGGGCGGCACTGCAGGCGTCGCTCGACCAGATCTACGTCGACTTCAAGAGCCGGGTTGCCGAAGGCCGCGGCATGACGCCCGAGCAGGTCGAGGAGATCGCCAAGGGGCGGGTTTGGTCGGGCGTCCGCGCCAAGGAGATTGGCCTCGTCGACGAGCTCGGCGGTATGGCCGACGCCATTCGCATCGCCAAGGTCGAGGCGGGGCTCGAGGCCGACGCCGAGGTCAGCGTGACGGTCTTTCCGCCCTCGCGCGGCTGGGTCGAGCGACTGCTCGGAGGCGGAAGTGGCGACAACAGCGAGGCCGTGCGGGCGCATCGCGTCGACGTCGAGCGGTGGCGCGGCGTGGTTCGCACGCTGCAAGAGGCCGGGATCGAGCCAGCCTCACGCGGCGCCGTGCAAATGCCGGCGATGAACCTGGACTAGCGTCAGCTCGGGGCTTCGGCAGCGTCCGGCTCACGCCGACGCGCGTTGCTTCGTGCGCCGCTGCCTTTGTCGGGACCCTTCTTGCGGTCCTTCTTCGAGCCCTTTCGCGGGCCACGGCGTCGTTGGTCGCTGATGCGCCACGGCGCGGGGGCTCGCGAGATGGAGAGCAGCAGGCCGACCGCGCCCAGCGAGGTCAGCAGCGACGAGCCACCGTAGCTGAGGAAGGGAAGGGTGATGCCCTTGGCCGGGATGACCTCGAGCACGACCGCGATGTTCACGATTGCCTGCAGGCCGAACAGCGACGACAGGCCGACGGCGAGGTACAGGCCGAAGCGATCGCGGGCGCGACGGGCGATGACGACGCCGCGCCACACGAGCAGCATCATCAGGCCCATCACGGTTACGATGCCGAGGAAGCCGAGCTCCTCGCCGACGGTGGCGAGGATGAAGTCGGTGTGGTTCTCGGGCAGGAAGCCGAGCTTCTGCTTGCCGTTGCCCAAGCCCAGGCCGAACCATCCGCCGGAGCCGATGCTGATGAGCGCCTGGTGGACCTGGTAGCCGTCACCCGAGAGGAACTCCTCGAGGCGGCCGCGTCGATAGTCGACGCCGAGGATCTGCTGCCAGGCGATCGGCGCCGCGATCATGACTGCAGCCACCACGTAGCTGAGCCGCGTGCCGGCCACGAACAGCATGATGAGCGTCAGCGAGCCCAGCAGGATCGTCGTACCGAGGTCCTTCTCCATCAGGACCATCAACATGGTGATGCCGGCCATCACCATCACGGGCAGGAAGCCGGAGGTGAACGCCCGCACGCGCTCACCCTTGCGGGCCAGGGTGGCGGCGAGAAAAACCGCCAGCGCGACCTTGGCCAGCTCGGAGGGCTGGAGGCTGAACGAGCCCACGCGAATCCATCGACGGGCGCCGTTGATCTCGGTGCCGATGAACAAGACCATCACCAGCATCGCCATCGCGCCCAGCATCAGCTGGGGGGCGAAGCGCCGAAGCAGTCGGTAGTCCATCCGGCTGACGGTCAGCATGAGGATGAACCCGGCGACGGCGAACAGCGCCTGTCGGCTGAGGAAGTGCGTCCAGCCGCTGTAGGTCGAGTGTCCGAGCCACGCGCCGGCGCTGTAGACCATCACCAGGCCGATGCCGGTCAAGGCGATGGCGGCGAAGAACAGCCACGGGTCCATCGGGCGCGAGGCATACGCGGCGCGGGGACGCGGGGTGGGGGCTTCGTCGGGCGTGACGGCCGTTTCGGCGGCATCGGACACGAGAAGGACCGGAGCACGAAACGCCGAACGACGCGAAAAACCGACGAAATCGGCCGCGTCCAGGGGCAAGAACGGCGCCACCGAACGAGTCCGGGGCGCCGCTGCGAGGCCGACGCGGCCTCGGACCTGGACGGAGCTACTCCGCGAGGTCGTTCTTGAACGAGCTCGATGCGTCGGGGCCGAGCGAGGCGACGATGGACTCGATCTGCTTGCGCTCGTTGTCGCCGATCTTCTGGCCAATCTTCAGGCCCAGGAAGCCTCCGGCGCTGGCGGCAACCTTGATGCACATGTCGACGATGCTGGCGGAGCGGTCGCCGAGGCCACCGGTCACGTCGCGCAGCACCGACAGGCTCTCGCGCATGAAGCTGTCGGCGGGTTTCTCCTCGAGCAGGGACTCCATGGTGCGGAAGGCTTCACTGCCGCGCTCGATGCCCCGACTCTCGAGGATCTTGAGGATGGCCGAACGCTCGCCACGCTGAATCTTGCCGTCGGCCCAGGCAACGTGGACGATGGGAAGCAGGTCGAAGATGCGGGCGGAGTCTCCGTCGAAGCCCAGCGCCTTCACGCGAGCCGCGACCTCGAGGTCGTCGGTCGCCACGCTGCCGGCGATGGAGCGCTTGTCCTCGAGCTCCTTCGCGGCCATCGCCATCTTGTGGCGAAGCTCGGCGCGCTGGTCCTGCTCCTGCTGCTGGAAGTAGACGTCTTCTTCGTCGGACGACATGGCGGGATGATACCCGCTCAGCGCAGCGCGAGGACGGCCTCGGCGAAACGTTCGCCTCGCTGAGCGTAGCTTCGGTACTGGTCGAAGCTGCTGCACGCGGGGGCGAGGACCACCAGGTCTCCGGGCTGGGCCATCGCCCGGGCCGCCGCGACGGCCTCCGCCATCGTGTCGGCGCGGGCGTGGGGGATGGTGTCCGAGGCGAGCGCGACGAACTGCGCTGCGCTCTCGCCCACGGCCACGAGTCCGCGGCCCTGCTGGTGCAGAAGGTCGCCCAACGGCGTCAGATCGTCTCCCTTGGCGCGGCCCCCGGCGATGAGCACGAAGCGCTCGGCAAGGCCCCCGAGGCTGGCGAGCGCGCTGGCGACGTTCGTCGCCTTGGAGTCGTTGATGTACGTGACGTCGTCGAGGGTCCGAACACGGACCATGCGGTGGGGCAAGCCCTGGAAAAAGGGCAGTGCTTCCCGACACTGCGCAGCGCTCACGCCCATCGCGTTCGCAGCGGCGAGGGCAAACAGCGCGTTCTTGGCGTTGTGGCGTCCGGGTGGGTTCAGCAGGGTGCGAAGATACGCTTCGCCGTCGACGTGCAGCGTGTCGCCGGGACCGTCGCCCTCGATGCGAGCGAACGCGGAGCCCACCTCTCGTAAAGCCGCGCCCGCGAGGGGCCGGAACGTGGGCGTCCACGCGTCATCGGCGTCGAGCAGCGCCAGGCCGCCGGGCACGACGTCGTGGAACACGGTGCCTTTGGTCCGCGCGTAGTGTTCGTAGGACTCGTAGCGGTCGAGGTGGTCCGGCGTGACGTTGAGGACCATGGCGACCTGCGTCGGTCCAGGGGTCAACGTCTCGAGCTGGTACGAGGAGCACTCGAGGACCAGCGACGAGGGCCGTGCCCGGGTGCCCTGATGAAGGTCTCGGGCGAGCGCTGCGGGCGGATCGCCCAGGTTGCCGCCGACGAACGGCGTCTGCCCGGCGTGGGTGAGCAGGTGTCCGAGCAGCGCCGTCACGGTGCTCTTGCCGTTCGTCCCCGTGATCAGGACCGTCGGAATCGGGCCGATCACCTCGAGCGCGAGGCTGAGCTCCCCGTGAATCGTCGCGTCGGGGGCGTGGGCACGGCACGCGTCTTTGTGTGGTCCCGGAGGCACGCCGGGGCTGAGGACCATCAGGTCGACGCCCTCGAACGCCGCCGCGCTGGGCACGTCGTCTCCGAGGAAGAGCGTGACGCCCTGCGGCGCATCGTCCACGACGGGGCGGCGGTCGTAGACATGCACGTCCACGCCGAGCGCCTGCAGGAGCGACACGGCCGCACGCCCGCTGGCGCCCAGGCCGATGACCAGGGCCCGTCGGTAGCCGCTCATCGAAGCTTGAGGGTGGCGAGCGCGACGAGGGCCAGCGCGAAGCTGATGATCCAGAAGCGCACGATGACCTTGGGCTCTGCCCACCCCTTCAGCTCGAAGTGGTGGTGAATCGGAGCCATCCGGAACACGCGCTTGCCGGTGAGCTTGAAGCTGACCACCTGCACGATGACGCTGACGGTCTCGAGGGCGAAGATGCCGCCCACGATGAGCAGGGTGAACTCGTTCTTGCTGGCGACCGCGAGGAAGCCCAGGCCCGCACCGAGCGGGAGCGAGCCGACGTCGCCCATGAACACGCTCGCCGGGTACGTGTTGTACCAAAGGAAGCCGATGCCAGCGCCGATCATGGCGCCGCAGTAGATTGCCAGCTCGCCCACGCCGGGGATGTGCGGGATGTGCAGGTACCGGGCGATGTCGAAGCCCGCGAGGATGGTGCCCGCCGCGTAGGTGAGGATGAGGAACGTGGCCGCCGAGATGATGACCGGGCCGATGGCGAGGCCGTCGAGGCCGTCGGTCAGGTTCACCGCGTTTGAGGAGCCGACGATCACGAAGACGCCGAACACCACGTAGACGAGGGCCGGCAAGACGAAGTCGGTGCTGTAGAAGTCGAGCAGCGGCAGCGCGAGCTTGAAGCGAATGTGCTCCGGCATCATTTCGCTGCCCTGGTAGAGGTAGAAAGACACCCCGGTGGCGATGAGGAATTGCAGGGCGAACTTCACCCGCCCCGGCATGCCGTCCGAGTTCTTCTTGCGGATCTTCATGAAGTCATCGACGAAGCCGATGACGCCGTAGCCCGCGGTGGTCAGCGACGCGAGCAGCACGAACGGGTTGCGAACGTCGGCCCACAAGATCGTCGGGATGATCAGCGTGAAGAGGATGAGGCTGCCCCCCATCGTCGGCGTGCCGCGCTTGGAAAAGTGCGACTCCGGTCCCGTGTCGCGGACGACCTGGCCGAGCTGGATCTTCTGCAGGGTGCGGATGAACCAGGGGTAGAGGACCAGTGACAACAGCAACGCGGTGAGCGTCGCCGCGATGATCCGCGTGGACGTGTAACGAAGCACGTTCAGCCAGCTGAGGGCCGCAATCTTCGTGCTCAGGGGATACAGGAGCGTGTACAGCAACGCAGCACCTGTCCTTTGGCGGGAAGTCCGCGCAGGACTGAAAACCTGTTTCTACCGATGGCACGAACCGGCCCCTGAGGGCAAGAATCCGGCGGCTGTGGCCGCGGCCGTTCGCGCACGTGAAGTACGCGCCGCGAAACCCCCACGGTCCCGGACAGTTGCGCTCTGCTCGATTCGTGTGCAGCGCGCACCGACAGCCCGTCGGTCAGCCGGCACGAGGCACGCATGCCGAGAACGCTCGTCGAGTCAGGCCAGAAGCCAGTCGCGCCAGACCTTGGGCAGCGTGTTCTTGCCCTGGTGGAATACGCGAGGCGCGAGCCAGCGGGGTCGACTCGGTCGGCTCAGCAGCGGCATGCCGGCCTCTTCAGGCGATTTGCTGCCCTTGCGACGGTTGCACTTCACGCAGCACGCCACGATGTTTTTCCACGTCGTCCGGCCGCCGCGGCAGCGGGGCACGACGTGGTCGAGCGTGAGCTCCTTGTGGCGGAACTTGTCGCCGCAGTACTGGCACACGTAGCCGTCGCGCATGTACACGTTCTCTCGCGAGAAGCGAACGTACATGGGGCGGACCTTCACGGAGCGAAGGAGCCGAACGACTGCGGGGACCTCGAACTCGCGTGAAACGGTCCGGGCGGTCCAATCGTGCGAGGAGACGACCTCGACTTTGCCGACGAACTCCATGCAGAGCGCACGCTGCCAAGGGATGACCCGCAACGGTTGGTACCCCTGGTCCAGCAGCAACGTGTCTCGAACTGTCATCACCACGTCGATCCACCAAAACGGTAGCACGCAGTTCGCAAACCGCCCGGCGACGCTGCGGTGACAAACGGCCTCGAGTGGGTAGGTGCATGGACCTCATCGCCGCACCGCGGCGGGTGCTGCGTTTTGGCGGACATGGCGAATCCTTGGTATCGCGACCCAGTGCAATGGACGCCCGAAGCACTGGCACATGACTGCGGCGGAACCCTGATCAAGGGCGGTGAAACGCCGATCGCGAGCGCCTTCATCGACTCTCGAAACCCGGTGCCAGGGGGTCTCTTCGTGCCGATCGTGGCCGAGCGCGACGGTCACGACTTCATCGCCTCTGCGATCGAAGGCGGCGCTGCGGCGGTGCTGGTGCAACGGGGAAAGACGATTCCCTCGGCGGCCGTGACGGTGGTGGAGGTGGAAGACACGCTCGCCGCGTTCACGCGCTTGGCCACGCGTCGCTGCGCCACCTTTGATGGGCCCGTCGTCACGATCTCGGGAAGCAACGGCAAGACGACGACACGCGCCATGGTCGCCGCCGTTTTGGGCGCCGGGTTCTCTTCGGTGCTCTGCACCCAGGGCAACCTCAACAATCACCTCGGCGTGCCGCTGACGGTGCTGGGCACGCCGCACCAGCCCGACGCGATGGTGATCGAACTTGGGATGAGCGCACCCGGTGAAAACGACGCTCTCGCGGCTATCGCCAACCCATTGGCGCACGTGATCACCTCGGTCGCGCTGGAGCACCTCGAGTTCATGAAGACGATCGAGGCGATCGCGGCTGCTGAGGCCGAGCCGGTCGTCCGCGTCCGTAAGGGCGGGTGCGTGGTGCTGCCCGTCGACGAGCCGCTGCTCACCCCCCACGTGCAGGGCGCCCACGCGGACCTGCTTCGCTTTGGCGGGGAGGAAAGCTGCGACGTCCAGATCCTCGACGTCGAGGTCGGGGCGCGGACCAAAGCGACGATTCGCGTCGGCCCACACGCGCCGGTGGCGGTGTCGCTGCAGCTTTTCGGAGCCCACAACGCGAGAAACGCAGCGGCGGCGCTGGCGATCGGTCATCGCTTCGGCGTTCCTCTGGACGCGATGGTGCAGGCGCTCGAAGCGGTGCAGCCGGTCGGGGACCGCGGGCGAACGATGTCTTGGGGGGACACGATCGTGGTCGCGGACTGCTACAACTCGAACCCGGGGTCGGTCGAGGTTGCTTTGCAGAGCCTCGCCGCGCTCGCGGTGGACGGCCCCAAGGTCGCGGTGCTGGGGGACATGCTGGAGCTCGGGCCACGCGAGACGGAGCTTCACGCAGCGGTCGGCCAGCGCGCGGCGCAGCTGGGCCTTTCGTCGGTGCTCGCCTTCGGCCCGCTCTCTGCAGCCACGGCCGATGCGGCGCGAGCGGCCGGCCTGGACGCCGAACACTGTGCTTCGATCGAGGCGCTTCATGAGGCCGTGCGAGCGCGGTTCGACGGCGTTGCGCCTGGGGCGGTCCTCATCAAGGGCAGCCGCGGCATGAAGCTCGAACGGCTGTTGTCGGCCTTGATGCCCTGAGCGTGCCCCATCGTCTCTCTAGAACCGCATCGTCATGCCCAGCTGCGCGCCCTCGCGGCTGGCCGCCGCCGTGACTTGTGCGCGCCGCTGGGCCTTGCGGTGCTTGCGGAACATTCGCGCGCCGAGCAGTCCAATCGCGAGACTGGTGGCTTGTAGGCCGCCGTTGACCGCCTGCCAGTACTTGCGCCGCGCCGAGTTGGTGAAGCGCATCGCGATGAACGGACCCGCGACGGGGATCAGCAGGGCGCGTCCACGATTGCGCGTCATGGCGCCGTTACCGTCTTGCCAGTCGTTCCGCGAGATCTCGCGGGCCCGGTCGATGGTTGCGGCCCCGGCGTAGGCCGTGAGCATGTAGATGCCGCCGAACGTGCTGAAGCCGGCGGCGACCATGGGCTCGGCACGCTTGTCCCGTTGAGGGCCTTGGGGCGCGGGCGGGCTCGCGGGCGCCGTCGTGATGACCGGTGGCGGTGGCGCGGGAGCCTGAACTGCCGGCGGCGGCGGTGCCGAGGGCGCGGGCTGGGTCGCGGTGGGCTGGACGGGCACAGCGGGCTGGGGCGCTGCGTCGGCCGCCGGTGGGGTGGTGACGACGGGGGCGGGCTCGGAGACCGGAGGCGCCGGTGAGGGAGCAGCCTGAGCGGCAGTCGGAGCGCACAGGGCCGCGCAGAGGATGGGAGCAACAAGCCAACGAGTCATCTACCCGTCAGTGCCCACTTCCCCCCCTTCGATCATGAGTGCGGCGCAAAAAAAAACGCCCGGCGCGGCGTGGGAGCCGGGCCGGGCGCTCTTTCGAGCGGGACTCAGGCGATTACTCGCACTGAACCTCGGGGTAGATCGCCGTGAGCGCGAGGCGGGCTGGCGAGTTGTCGAGGTACGCCGCCTTGTACGCGATGGGCACGCCGGGCGAGTCGGAGGAGTAGTTTCCACCTTCGAGGATGTACTCGATCATCTGCTCGGGTCCGAGGATGGTCTGGACCGCGTCTTCGGCGTTACCGCCGAGCACCGTCGCGGTGATCTTCGCGGCGTTGAGGACTTCCTCGGAGCCGACGTCGACCTCGACCCCCGCGATGCCGTCACCGAAGGCGGCGTCGATGGCCGCGACCATGACCTCCAGAGTGTCGTTGCTCTCGATGGCGAACAGGACGCGACGGCCGTAGCTGACCGACTGCATGTACATCGGCGGGTCGCCCTCGCCCATGAACAGCTCGGCGTCGTCGACACCGACGAAGTCGCCGAACATGTCGGAGGGGCGCGGCGGCGTGTCGAAGTCGGCCGTGTAGTAGGTCTGCGTGAAGTCGATGAGGTACTTGTTGGCGAACTCGCCCTCTTGGAAGTCGTACATCGCGTCGACGTCGACGATGCCGACCCAGTTGAAGTCGGCGCCGACCTTCAGAGCGAACTGCGACTTGCTGAAGATGCGGTGGATCTCGTAGCTGATCTGCGCCGCCGTGTTGCCGCTTGTGCCCTGGGCGAGCATCTCGTTCCGCAGGTCGCGGAACTCCGACAGGGTCGGGGCCTCCATCGTGGCCTTGGGCGAGGCGTTGAGGTTCTCCAGCGAGAGGCTGAACGTGCCCGGGGCGCGCTCGAGGCCAATCTGCGAGAGCACGCCGTTGGACATGTCGCCGGAGCGCAGAACGGCACCGGGCCACAGCGAAGGCGAGTCGGGGACGATGGCGATGAACTGATCGAGGTGCTTGGTCTCGGAGTAGAAGACCTGGTTGCAGGTCAGGTCGCCCTGGGTCCAGGGGTCGAGGCACTCCATCGAGTTCGGGTTGCAGGCGATCTGGTGCTTGCTCGCGACGGGGTCGATGTCGAGCCGGCCCAGGCCGAGGATGAACTGGTCGAGCGCGTCGTGGTCGGCGGGCTCTTCGGCTTCGCCAGTGGAGCTCTCACCGTCGCCGTCGTCCTCTGGCTCGGGATCCGGGTCGGGGTCGGGCTCGGGGTCGCTGCCGTCGTCGTCGACGGGTGCGCCGGGGCCGGCGGGGAAGGTGGTCGCCGAGGCCGGGCTGTCCCCATCACCCGCGCAGGCGGTGAGGCTGAAGGCGAGGCCGAGGGTGAGGCTCGGCGCGAGTGCGACGTGGAGGAGGTTGCTTCGCTTCATGGTCTGAATCGCTTTCAGTCGAGGGAGACGCGAACCGTGACGCCGACGGTGCCTTGGTCGCTGAATTCGAGGTAGTGGTCGCCAGCCCAGCCGTTGGCGAGCGTGACGGGGCCGTAGGTGAGGTTGCCGAACGTGTCGTCGTCGCAGAAGAGGAAGCAGTCGTCGTCTTCGCGAAGGCTGCCGCGGATGCACAGCGAGTCGTTCTTGAGCGGGTCGACCTGGTGGTCGTAGATGGTGACCGCCGTGTCGTCGTTGTTGATCCAGATGTTCGGCAGGTTCATGCCGTCGCCACCGCGCTCCCAGATGGTCTGCCAGCCCGGCGCGTCTGCGCGGCAGGGGTTGGCCTCCATTGCGGGTGCGATGCGGTACTGGATGTTGCCTTTGACCTGGACCTGCGCCGGGCCGTCATCGTTGCCGCCGAGGTACTTCATCTCGGCTACCTTGGCGCTGACGTCGACGAAGTTGTCGTAGCACTGGCGCTCTTGGTAGTCGGCCGCGAAGGCGAACTTGACCCCGGTGTTGTCGAGGTAGGCGAGCTTGTAGGCGATGGGGGCGCCCGGCGAGAGGTTGGAGTACTCGCCGCCGGTGAGGATGTACTCGACCAGGCCCTCGAAGCCGGTGATGGTCTTGACCGCCTCGGCGCCGGAGCCACCGATGACGACTGCCTTCATGCGGGAGTTCTCCAGAACTTCGCGGTGGAAGGTGTCGACCTGGGCGCCGCCGCTGACGACGATCGCGTTGAACGACGCGTCGATGGCGGTGCGGACCTCGTGCTCGGAGTAGATGCTCTCGAGCGAGAAGAGGACCTTGCGACCGTAGGTGATCGACTGGACGTACATGGGCGGGTTTTCCTCGCCCGTGAAGTTCTCCAGATCTTCGATGGTGACGTCTTCGGTGAAGAGGTCGCTGGGAAGCCCTGGGGTGTCGACGTCGATCGTGTAGTAGGCCTGCGTGAAGTCGACGAGGATCTTGGTGCTCTCGAAGGTGTTCGAGAAGTCGAACATGGTCGAGAAGCCGCCGGCGAACCAGTCGACGCCGCCGCCAACCGAAACGGCGACTTGGTCGACGCTGTGAACGCGGTCCACCGAGAACGCGATGTTCGCCGGTGCGCCGCCGACGACGTCTTTGAGGATGTCGTTGCGGTGCTCGCGGAACTGCGAAAGCGAGGGGCTCTCCATCGTCCGGCTGGGGCTGCCGTTGACGTTCTGCAGAGAGACGGAGAAGGCCATCGGCGTGCGGGGAAGGCCGATAGGCGTCAGCTGGCCGTACTGCGCGTCATCCCCACGGACGACGTTGCCGGGCCAGAGCGTGGCGGAGTTGGGCTGGAACGCGACGAAGTTCGTGGCGTGGTCGGTCTCGGAGTAGTGGACGTACTCGCACCACTGGTCCTCTTCCTGACCCGAGCCGCTGCAGGCGAACTGGCAGTTGGTCTGCGTCTTGGGGAACCAGTCGTCGATTTCGAGGTGGCCGAGGTCGAAGACGTAGTCGCTGAGCTCGTCGCTCTCGACCTCGCCGGTGCTACCCCAGTCGTCGGTGTCGCCGTCGTCGCCTGCGTCGGTGTCGGACGCGCCCGGGTCGTCGCCCTTGGTGTCTTCAGCGCCGTCACTCGCGGTGCCGAGACCGGGTTGGCCGGCCATGCGACCGTCGTCCCCGTCGCACCCGGTGAGGGTCATCGCTGCACCGAAAACGATCGGGAGCGCGATACCGCCAACGAAACGAAGTTTTGAAATCCCCTGCATCAATCCCCGCGCAAAGGGTACGACACCGTGACGCGGATTTGTTCCGACATCGTAGGGAAAAAGGTTCCAAAGTAGCCAGATGTCGGTCTAGAGGACGGATCTGCGCCACATCGAACGTGCGACTGGCGACTGGCACAGTGCGATGCGTCGCAAGCGCGCGTCAGATCCCCGGGTAGGTCCCGATGATCTCGACGTCGTCGAAGTAGGCGTCGCAGAAATCGAAGGCGGACTTCCTGCATCCGAGCTCGACGAAGATCTCTGCGGTGCCCTCGGGCGCTTGCGCGCCTTCGGAGAGCGGCGTCCATGAGCCCCCGGTCTGAAAACCGGTGCCGATCGTCTGGAGGTTTACGCCGCCGGCGCTCCGGAAGCGAACGCGCATTCGGTATTCGTCGTTGTCGACGTCCAAGGTCCGCGCCTGCGCCTCGGCGACGAACATCATCGCGCCCGTGCCGATCGCATTCGCGTACGTACTCACGTCGACGACCCGCCGGAGGTTGTAGTCGCTGTCGTTGGGACCTTCGCCCGCGATGAGGAACCGATTTCCCGCAAAGGGGCTTACCGTCTCTCCGAGGAACTCGAAGGTGTCCGTGCAATCCCAGTCTCCGTCGGTGGTGACGAGCCAGCCGGGCGGAGCGTCGTCGAAGGGGCATGCTTCGAAGTTGCCTTCGGGGATGAGGTTTCCGGTGGAGCCGGTGACGTCGGCGTCGAAGTTGCGGGTGACGGTCTCTTCGGCCTCACCCGAGTCGTAGCCGACCGTCAGCGCGCCACCGAGCGGGCCGAGCTGCGCGGGGTTGAACGATACCGTCAGCGTACAGCTGTCGCCGGCACCCAAGGACTCGCCGCAGTCGCCTCCGGAGATGTCGAAGGGCGCGGTGGTCGAGGGGTCGAGCGCGGTCGCGGTGCCGTCTCCGATGTTCTCCAGCGTGAAGTCCACGCTTTGCGCTCCGCCGAGCGGGATTGCGCCGAAGGAATCGCTCGAGAGCTCCAGCTCCGCGACGCCGTCCTTCATGCCGGTCGTCTCGTCTCCGGTGGGATCGCCGGTGGTCGTCTCGTCTCCGGTGGGATCGCTCGTCGTCGTCTCATCGCCGGTGGGGTCCGTGGGATCGGTCGGGTCCGTGGGATCGGTCGGGTCCGTGGGATCGGTCGGGTCCGTGGCGTTGGTCGGGTCGGTCGGGTTCGTACCGGCCGAGTTTCCACCGGACTGGCTACCGCCGCTGGTGCTCGGGTCATCGCCGCCGGTCGAATCGTCGGCCGCACCCGAGCTGCCGCCGATCCCCGCGTTCGAGCCGAGGTCGTTGCCGCTCTCGAACGAGCACCCGCCCGCGGTGAGGGCGACGAGCAGCGCTGCCGAAGTCCAAGTCGAGCCAATCCGCATGACCCGAGCGTAGCAAAGGTCAGCCTTTGGGCTGGATCAGGCGGGCCCTGGACGCTTCGAGAGCGCGCTACGGGCGTGTTCTCGGTCGTCGAAGTGGATCGTCTCGGTGCCGAGCACCTGATAGTCCTCGTGTCCTTTGCCCGCGATCAGGACGAGGTCGTCGGCGTCGGCGTCCGCGATCGCGCGCGCGATTGCACTGGAACGTTCGACGTCCCGCCGCACCACGCTGGTGCGAGCCTCGGGAACGCCCGTGAGCATCGCGTCGACGATGGCGGCCGGGTCCTCGGTCCGCGGGTTGTCGCTGGTGGCCCAGAACACGTCCGCGCCCGTGGCGGCCGCATTTCCCATCAGGGGGCGTTTCTTCGGGTCGCGGTCGCCCCCACATCCCAGCACCACGTGAAGGGTGCCCGCACACAGGGGACGGACCGCGGCGAGCGCACGCGCAACGGCGTCCGGCGTATGTGCGTAGTCGACGACGACCGTCGGCACGTCCTCGCGGTCGACGACGACACGTTCGAGCCGGCCGGGGGCGCCGGTGGCCGTCGACAGTGCGGCCACGCTGGTCGCGAAGTCGATGCCCAGACCCCACGCCATGCCCATGGCGACGAGTGCGTTGTCGAGGTTGTACGGAGCGATGAGCGGCGTCGTCAGGTCGAAGACGCCCTCGGGCGTTCGCAGGGTAGCGGTGGTTCGACGCGCGCCGTAGCGCAGGTTGGTCGCCAGCAGCTCGGCGTCCGGCATTGCCCCTCGGGAGGCGCGTAGGCAGGCCCGCGCGCGAGGTCTCGCCGCGTCGAGAAAGGTCTGCGATGCGGGCTGAGCGTCGACGGCCGCAACGGCGACTCCGCCCTCCTTCATGAAGCGGGTCGCGAGAAGGCACTTCGCCTCGAGGTACGCCTCCATCGTGGGGTGGAAGTCGAGGTGGTCCTGGCTGAACGAGGTGAAGCCGACGGCGTCGAAGCGCATCGGCGCGACGCGGTCCTGGGCGAGCGCGTGCGACGAGGCCTCCATCACCACGGCCGATGCTCCGCGGTCGAGCGCACGACGCAGCAGAGCCTGAAGCTCGAGCGGGAACGGGGTGGTGAACGCGGCGGACTCCTCCGCGTCCACGAGCCAGTTGCCCGTGGTGCCCAGCCGAGTGAAGGGGCGCTGGGTGTGTCGAAGGATCGCGTCGAGCAGGTGCGCGGTGGTGGTCTTACCGTTGGTCCCCGTCACCGCGGCACAGGCAAGCTGCTCTGCGGGGCGGCCGGCGGCGTTTGCGGCCAGCTGCGGGTACGCGGCAGTCGTGTCGTCGAGCCACACGTGGGGCCCGGCGGGGGCATCGATGTGTCCGCGCTGTACGAGCACGACGCCAGCGCCGTCGGACACTGCGCCCGGGACGAAGCGATGCGCGTCGACCGTGCCGCCGATCGTCGCCAGAAACGCACAACCGGGCGCAGCGCCGACCGTTCGGGAGTCGACCTGCAGCCCGGTCACGTCGGTCTGCGGAGTGCAGCCGACGAACGCGTCCTCGGCCACGGAAAGATCTGCAAGCAGCTCGGCGAGCTTCACGGTCGCCGAGCGTACTGCAAATCAGCTCTTGTCGGCGTTTTCGGCGTCGGCGGGCGGCTCGGCAGCGCCCTTCTTTTCGCCGTCCGCGAAGGCCTTGTCGCCTTCGCCTTTGGCGTCGTGCTTCTTGCCACCGCAGCCCCCAGCGGCGCACTTGCCCTCGGCGCAGGACATCTCGCCTTTGTTGGCGGCTTCGTCGGTCTTGGCCTCGGCCTTGTCCTTGGCCGCCGCGTCGCCGGCCTTGGCTTTCTCCGCACCCACTTCGGTGGCGGGCTTCTCTGCGCTGTCGCAGGCGCCGAGGATGGCGCCCGAGCCGAGAAGAGCGAGGGTGGCGGTGATCGTCTTGATGTCCATCGTGGGGTCCTCGTGATCCGGAGCGCCCACGTTACGACAGATCAGCCGCCGCCGACCACGCCCTTGGTCAGGGCGAGCAGGCGCGGCAGGTCCGCCACGAGCTTGTCGACGTCGATGGTGCGCTTGGAGCGGTAGACGAAGCCGTAGAGGTGGTCGCCGTCGCGCCACGTCACGAGGTACCCGCGCTCCTTGATCTGGTGGGTGTTCGTGGTTTCGTCGAGCTGCTTGAACCCGATCTTGAGGCCCTCGACCACCTCGGTCCGCGGCATGTCGTCGATGGCGGCGTCGAGCTGCTCCGCTTCACCGGCCTCGAGCTTTTGGTAGATGGGCTCGATGGCGGTGTCGCTGTCGATGGCGCCGTGCAGCGTCTTGCCGATCTCGACCGCAACCGGAGCGATTTGCGTGCCTTCGCGAATGACCGCCTCGATCGAGGCGTTGTCGGTGGCGCCCTTCAGCCAGCCCTTGGCCGTATCGGAGAGCTCTCCGCTGCCGGGGATGTCGGCCCAGACGCGGCTCGCCGAGTCGTACATCGCCTTGCCCTTCTCCGCGGCGCCCTTGCCGGCTTCGACCACTTTGTCGGTGGTCTCCTTGGTGGTGTCGTAGGCCTTCTTGGTCGAGTCGACGACCTTGGCGGTGGTCTTTGCGGTGTCGTCCGCGAACTTCTTGGTCGCGTCGGCGGCGTCGGCAGCCTTCTTCGAGACCTCGGCCACCTTCTCCTTGGCCTTCTCTGTGTCGGTGTCGCAGGCAGCGAGGGTCAACAACACGCACAAGAAGCTGTGGCGACGCATGCCGAAGCGTACCGCGTTTGCAGCGGGGTTGTTCCCAGCGTTTCAGCGGTACGTGGTGCCGTTGAAGCGAAACGTCTTGCGCACGGTCGCGGGCGTGCACGGTGGCGGCGGGTCGTCGGGATCGATGTCCACGGATGCGTCGCAGCGGACGCGGTGCACGGTCTGAATGCGTCGAGGAAAACCGCCGACGAGCGTGACCCTTCCTTCGTGCCATTCGGGGTCCGATTCGACGGAGTGGCTTTCCGCGTAGGTCTCGAAGGGGTCGAAGATGCGGCGAAGCTTGCCTTTGCGCAGCGCCCAGAAGCTGGTCTCGTAGGTCGACGCGCGCGGGTATCCCCAACAGGCGCCCGACTGGGTGCGCCGCCGGATCGCGTGGTGCCGTCGGCTCAGCACGGGCACGAAGTCGAGTTGTTGCGGCGCTTCCATGGCCCCGTCTTTGGGGTGGTCCATGCAGGCTTCGGCCTCGACCCTCAGCCGCGTGGACAGGTCACCGTCCGCGAGGCAGCTGCGCCCGTCGCCATCGGCGTAGAGGACCTGGACCACAGCCGCGGTTGCCTCCTCCCACGCGTTCACGCCCCGCATGTGGAGCTGGACCTCGATGAGGGACTCTAGACCCGGGGCGCGCGAGAGCTCCGCCTGTCGAACGTCGACGCTGACGAGTTCGGGGTCGAACATCCAGCTCTCTTCGTGGTCTGGGTTGACGAGAGGGCGACCG
>JBCCQM010000034.1:0-52319 GCA_039024335.1 Myxococcota bacterium | reverse complement strand
GTCCAGGTCGTGGATGCGTTGCAGAAGAAGGGTCGTGTCGTCGTCGAGGTCTGTGGAGGCGTCGCTGGGGAGGTCGAGGTTGCGCAGCCGTCCCACTGCGCCCGAGGTCTCGTCGCGCGGGTCGAGGTGGCCGATATCGATTGGGAGCTCGAGGACTTCGGATGGATCGTCGAGCCAAAGCGTCACGCGTCCGCGTTCTTGGGTTGGGTCGATCTCCACCGAGAGCAGGCCCTCGGCGTCGGTGCGTCCGGCATGCGTGTCGTAGCCGACCTCGAGCTCGAAGCGCGTGTCGGCCAGCGGGTCCCCACACGCGTCGTGAAACGCGAGGTTCAACCAGGCGCGCGGCCGGGTGAGCTGGAACCGATGCACCTTGTTCACGGGGCAGCGGGGCTCGGGGCTTGGGTCGCGATCGGGAATGGCGAGTACGTCGCCCGGATACAGCGTTTGCGGGTCGGCGCGACGCGCCCGGAGCTCGGCGTTGTCGCGGTGGTCCCACAGCTCCTTCCAGGTCCGCAGGCCTGCCGCGTACGCGAGCTTGAGGACGCTGTCGCCCGGCTCGACCCGGTGTCGGCGGGTCACGTCGCGGCTCCCGTGGGTGGAGGAAGCGGGCGGGGAGCGTGGCCGCGGTGTCGCGAGAAGAAGCGCCGCATCGGTATCTTCAGGCTAGAAATCGGGCCCCGGCGCGGCCTCTTAATCCGACTTACGGCCGATCGAACGGTGGCAATCGTGGGACGCCGGACCCTGGGGCTTTTTTGGGGAGGCGATCCTCGGCTGCTACCGTGGTCTCATGCGTTCCGTCCGTGCAGCCTGCGTCCTCGCGCTCCTGGTGGGGCTCAGCGCAGGCTGTGCCGTCGATGCGCCGGCGCACACCTGGTCGCAGGGGCTCGCGCAGGTGCAGGTCCAGCCGGACGCGCTGCTCGTGCGGGCGCGGCAAAGCCTGCACGCGGGCCACATCGACCCGGCCGCGCTCGCCCAGCTGCGGGCGAGCGGGACGCCGGCCCATCGCCGCGCGGTTCGAGTGCTCGACGTCATGGCGGCACCGCGTCCCAGCGCGCCGGCGCCGGCCGAGGCCGACGACGCCGCGCTGACCGCTCCGAGGATCAAGCTCGCGACCGCGCCCCCGCAGCCGGCCACGACGGCGCCTTCGCGAGCCCGCAGCACCACGAAGGCGGTCGCCACGGCGGCGCCGTCGCGGCCCGTTGCGGCCCGACGCGCCACGCTGCAGGGCCTGGGCCTTTCGAAGACGCAGCGCGGCGCTGCACTGTCCTTGCGGGGTTCCGGAGGCCTCGTCGTCGGCGTGGCCTCGCAGCCGTCGTCGGGAATCGTCCGCCTGGTCATGGACGCCGAGGCCTCGACCTCCGCCCTCCGGTCGCGCCCGAAGGTCACCGGCGCCCGCGTCACCGGGATCCGTCGCACCGGCAAGAGCGTGTTCGTGACGCTGTCGCTCGATCCCGGATGGTCCCTGCGGGGCATCGTGAAGACGCGCAGCGGCGCGCGGGTCGACCTGCGTCGACCCGCGTGATCGGCCGCCGGCGTGTACCGCGTTGCGCATGTGGCAACGCACTCGCTTTCTGGCGGGGCCGCTGCAATGGGCCGTCAACCGGTCCGTCGACCTGTCGTGACCGTGCGTTGCCCCCAAACCCCCTTCACCCCGTGCCACGACGCGTGCGCACTCGCTGGTAGCCTCTCGTAATGCCGGAGCTCAAGCCACGTCGCACGCCCAAGCGCCGCAGCTCGCAGAGCATCGTCACCGCGATCCTCGATGCGGCCGGTGAGCTGCTGGTCGATGCAGGGCTCTCAGGCATGACGACCAACGCCATCGCCAAGCGCGCGGGGGTGAGCGTGGGCTCCCTCTATCAGTACTTCCCCAACAAGCAGGCGGTGTGTGCGGGCATCGCCGGACGCGTCAACACGAGGCTGCTCGAGGCGCTGCAGGACGCGCTGCAGCGAGATGCTGAGCCATACGAAAGACTCGACGCTGCCATTGCGGTGATTTGCTCGTCGGAGATCGGCAGCCACGACGTCCGCCGGGCGCTGCTGGAGTACGTCCCGCGCTCGTGGGAGGAGTCTCGCATTGGCGAAACCGAGCAGGCCCTGATCGAGTTGTTCGCGCCGCTGTTCGCCGAGATCGCGCCCGACCTCACGCCCGAGGACCGCGTGCAGCGTCAGCAGGTCGTCATGTTTGCGGTTCGGGGGGCCGTGCAGGGGCTGATGCTGCACGGCATGGACCTGCTCGGGGAGGCGAGGCTGCGGTCGTGGCTGCGCGCGATGGTGGTCGCGGCGTTCGACCATCCGTCGCCGGGGGCTGATAGCCTGCCTGGGTGACGCGACGTCTTGGCCTTGCTTTCGCTCTCCTGACCGCGTGCGACAGCGGCGACGCGACGCCCGCAAAGCCGGCACAGGACGCCGCGCCTGCGGCCAAGGGGCAGGACACACCCCAGGGGAACGACGAGCCCAAGGCGAACGCAGAGCCCGAAGCGAAGGCGCAGCCCGAGGCGAAGGCACCCTCGCCACCGGCCGAACCCGCGTCATCGTGGCTGGTCTGGTTCGAGACTGGCGGGGGCATCACAACGCGCTGGTACGACGTCGACGCGGCGGGGGCCGCTACGGTCTCGGCGCAGGCCGACGCGCTCGTGATCGCCAAGGACGACAAGGTCTGGCACGTCCGCCGTAACGACGTCACGACCGACATCCGCGACTGCATGTGCCTGGAGGAGGGCGCGCCAGGATGTGCCACGCGCGGCAGCGTCGTCCGGCCGCACATCGAGGCGATCGAGATGCACGGCGGCGCCCCCGTGGCGCTCGCCGAGGTGGGGGAAGACGAGATATACGGCGAAGTCGACCACCTCTCGCTGCGACTGGTCGGCGGGGTCGATGACCGGCTGTTCGTCGAGCGCGGAGACGCGGGCTACTACTGTGGGGCGCACGGCTCTTACGGCGAGTGGACGACCATCGTCACGCCCCTCGAGAAGAACGGCGTGAACTGGCCGAAGTTCGACCTGCCGCGAACGCTGCGCAAGCAGGCCGCGCTTTCCGAGGACATGTTCAACGTCTACAAAGAGTGCGAGGACGACACGAGCTTGACGCTCGACGCGTTCGCAACGGACATCATGCGCGTCGCGTCGGTGTCCGTGTCGCTCGACGAGGGCATGGTCAAGCTGGCGTGGCACACCGACGCCGACGTTCCCTACGTGTGCTCGGCCGACTACGCGGTTCATGGCGTCGTCGAGTCGGGGCTGCAGCCCGGCGCCAAGGACCTTGGGCTTGCGGCGCCGCTGGACGAGGGCCTGCAGGCGGCGCTCAAACACGTGGGGTCGGCCGAAACGATCGGCTGGTCGTCGGTCGCGAAGGCGGACCGGGCGCTCGCGTTGACCTGGATGAAGGGCATCGAGAGCGCGCCGTGGACCCCGACCTGGTTCACCGAGGTGGGCGTCGACGATGCGGCCAACGCGAACGCGCAGCGCGCCAAGCTCGACCGCGGCCGCCGCTTGACCAAGGAGGCCAAGTACGATGACGCGGTCGCCGTGCTGACCGAGGCGATCGATCTCGATGTCGAGGCGCCGCGTCCGTGGGGCGCGCGGTGCTATGCGCACCTGCTCGCCGGCAACACCGCGCAGGCGCGTCCGGACTGCGAGCGAGCGCTCGGCCTCGAAGCGAACGACCGCTTCAAGGCCGCCATTCACTACAACCTCGGACAGATCGCCGAGCAGGATGGCAAGCCCGGCCAGGCCAAGGCTGCCTATGCCGCCTCCTTGAAGCTGCGCGCCAACAAGGAAGTCCAGGCGGCGCACGACGCCTTGAAGTGAGCGGCATGCCCACCGCGGTCCACGACGCCATCCTCGTCCACCTCCAGGCCGGGGGCGCCCCGTACCGGCTGCTCCACCACGAGCCCACGCGCACCTCCGAGGACAGCGCGCGGGTGAGGGGGGAGTCGACCACCATCGGAGGTAAGTCGCTGCTGCTCAAGGCCGGCGACCGCTTCGTGCTGCTGGTGATCAGCGCGGCGGTGCGCGCTCGGTCCAAGGGGCTGCGGACTGCGTTCGGTGTGCGACGGCTGAGGTTTGCGACGCCCGAGGAGCTGCTCGAGCGGACCGGGTGCGTGCCCGGATGCGTGCCTCCGTTTGGGCGGCCGATCTTGGACCTGCCGCTGTTCGTCGACGCCTCCATCCTGCGGAACGAGCGGATCGCGTTCAACGCCGGATCCCTGACGGACTCGGTGATCATGCAGCGCCCGGACTGGCAGCGCCTCGTCGAGATCGAAGCGGTCGTCGACGTGGCGGAGGGCTGCTAACGTCCGCGCGTGGTCGACACGCCCAGCTCCACGCTCGCCGCAGGCCGCCAGGCGCTGGAGGTCGCCCTACGCCGGGGCCGCGGCGGGGCCGAGATGGCGCTGGTCTTCGCCGACGTCATCGACGCGATGGTCCACGACATCGCCTCCGCAGCCTTTGCGCAGGCGGACCTCGACACGGCGGGCATGTGCCTCGCCGCGGTCGGCGGCCTGGGCCGGCGAGAGCTCGCGCCGCACTCCGATCTCGACCTCGTGCTGCTGGCCCCGGGCGTGGCCGCCGAGGACCCGGCTCTCGAGGCGCTGGTGCGGGCCATCGTGCATCCGCTGTGGGACGCGGGTTTGCGGGCCAACGTGCGCAGCGACGAACCGGGTGCGTGGCTCGACGACGCCGCTTCGGACATCACATCGTGCACGGGGCTGCTCGACCTCCGACCGATCACCGGAGACGGCGGCGTGGTGGACACGCTGCGCGCCCGGGCGTTCGACGAGTTCCTCGGCCCGCGGCGCGACGAGTTCCTCGATCGGCTCGAGGACGAGGCGCAGGAGCGGCACGCAAAGTACGGCGGCACCGTGTACCTCGTCGAACCAGACCTCAAGCACGGGCCCGGTGGGCTGCGGGACCTCGCCGCCATGGAGTGGGGGCTTCGGGCTGCGTACCGCACCGCCGACCTGGGCCAGCTCGCGCTCGACGAGCACGTGCCTCCGAACATGGCGGCGCTGCTGCAGGAGGCGCGCGACACCATCCTCAAGCTGCGGATCGGGCTTCACCTCGTGGCCAAGCGCGCGCAGGAGCGGCTCGTCTTTCAGTACCAAGAGCTGCTGCCGCCGCTGATGGGGCGGGTCGAACCCGGCTGTGACGACGCGACGCTCGTGCAAGCCGTCGAAGAGACCATGCAGGAGTACTACCGCTCGGCGCGGGTGCTGCTGCGCTACGGGCAGCGGATGCGAGAGCGGTGCCGGACCCGGCGCAACGTCGTCTCGATGGTGCGGCGCCTCGACGACCGCTTCTCGGTCCGGAAGGGGCGCCTGGAGTATCGCGGTGCCCAGCCGATCGCAGCGCGGCCCGCGCTCGCGATCGAGTCGCTCGCTCGGGCTCGAGACCGGCACGTCCCGCTCGCAGGGCAGACGTTCGACGCGATCGCCGAGGCGCTCGCGGTCCCAAGCATGTCCGGGATGGCCGACGACGCCGCAGCCCATGCGGCGTTCTTCGAGCTGCTGACGAACCCGCAGGATGTCGCGCATCCCTCCGCGCTCGAAGAGGCGAACGAGCTGGGCGTGCTCGAGGCGATCGTGCCCGAGTTCGGCGACGTCCGTGGCCGAATGCAGCACGATACGTATCACGTTTACACGGTCGACCAGCACACGCTGGCGGCGCTGGCGATGCTCAAGCGGATCGCGCGTGGCGACCACAACAAGGACTACCCGCTCGCCACGTCGCTGCATCTGGAGATCGAAGACGACCGGGTGCTCTATCTCGCGGCGCTCGTGCACGACACGGGCAAAGCGTCCGGACGTGACCAGTGCGAGAGCGGGGCAGAGGTGGCCTGGGAGACCGCGCGGCGGCTTGGCCTGGGCGACGCCGCGGTCGCGCGCTGCAGCATGCTGGTCGCCGAGCACCTCACCATGCCGCTGCTCAGCCAGAAGCGGGACCTCTCCGACGCGCAGCTCATTGGCGACTTCGCGCGGCGCGTCGGCAGCCCGCAGGCCCTGCGCGAGCTCTACCTGCTCTCGCTCGTCGACACCGCGTCGGTGCGCCCGGGCAACCTCACCGGCTGGAAGCTCGCGCTGCTCGACGAGCTGTACCTGCTCGCGCGGGCCCACATGCGCCGGGGCACGGTGGTGCCGCCGCATCAGGAGCCGGCCGAAGACGAGCCGCTGGGCATGCCTGAGCGGTACCGAAGCCTCTTCGACGCCGACATTCGCAACCAGCACGGCGCGCTCGTGCAGCGCATGCTCGCTGAAGGGGCACGCCCCGAGCTCGAGCTCGACGCCGCCGTGGGGGGCCTGCGCTTCACGCTCGCGGCGATGGACCGGCCGGGTCTGCTTGCGCAGACGATGTCGGTCTTTCGGGCGTTCGGCATCGAGGTGATGGCCGCGGACATCTTCAGCACCACCGACGACCCGCCGGTGGCGGTGGACGTGTTCCGCGTGCAGGCCCGCGATGGGGAAGAACGAGGCATCGAGCCCGAGGTGGTCGCGCAGATGGCCCATCAGCTGGCGCAGCCGTGGGGCCCCGAAGACCTGCAGCGACCCCCGCAGGCCAAGGCTGCCCGCCTGTGGTCGCCCCGCGCTCGGACACCCACCACCGTCACGTTCGAGGACGACCCGTCGCGCACGCGCACGATCATCGAGGTCGAGACCGAGCGCGAGGTCGACACGCTCGAGCGCATCACGCTGGCGCTCGCGGCCGAGGGCATCGACATCCTGCTCGCGCGGATCAACGTCGAGGCGGAGCGCGCCGTGGACATCTTCTACGTCGAGTCGTTGACCGAGGCGCAGCAGAACAGCCTGGCGGATCGGCTCGAGGCATACCTGGATCCGGGCGCCTGAGCGGGTACCATCGCGGCATGCGCCTGCTGTCCGTCGGTCTGCTCGTCGCCTCCTTGAGCCTGGTCGCTTGCGATGGGCCCGGCCCCACGACGCCCCCCGACGACGGCGATGGTGCGGAGTCGTTGGGTCCGGTCGACCCCCTCGAGGCGGCGGCCAAGAAGATCGCCGAGGGCAAGCCCGACGAGGCGCTGGCGATCGTCGACGCCGAGCTGGCCACGTCGCCTGAGGACCACGAACTGTGGTTCTCCAAGGGCGTCGCGCTGCGGGAGCTGGGCAAGGTCGACGAGGCGATGGCGGCGTGGGACGAGGCCCTGTCGCGCGAGCCGGACTTCTTCGGGGCGCTGCACGCCAAGGGCGCGGTGTTTCTCGAGCGCGAGGCCTGGAACGACGCCATCACCACGCTCAACGCAGCCGCGCAGGCCAAGCCCGACTACGCCGACGTCCACTACAACCTCGCGCTGGCGATCCTTGGGGCCTCGGCCGCGGGGGCGCGCGAGGGGGACGGCATCGACGGGGCGACGAAGGCGTTGAGCACCGCGTATGACCTCGACCCGAAGGACGTCGACGTTGCGCTTGCGCTCGCCGACCTGCACATCAAGCGTAACCGCCTCGACGACGCCGCGCCGCTGCTCGACGGGGCCGCGCGCGAGAAGCCCGACGACCCGCAGATCGCCGCCGCGCAGGGTCGCCTCGCGCTCAAGCGCGGGGACGGGCAGGGGGCGCTGACCGCCTTCGAGCGCGCGCTGGCCAAGAGCCCCGGCGACGCGGGCTTCGAGTTGGGTCACGCCCAGGCGCTGCTTCGGCTCAACCGGTCCGCCGAGGCCGAGGCCGAGCTCGCCGCGCTTTCGAAAAAGGCGCCCGAGTCCGCGGTGGTCTGGCTCGAATGGGGGACCGCCCTCGCCAAGCAGGGCAAGCTGAAGCCCGCGCTCGAGAAGATGGACGAGGCGGTACGACGCGGACCCCACCTGATCTCCGCGCAGGTCCGCCGCATCGGGCTGCTGTCCGATCTCGGCCGCTGCAAGGACGCGAAGGCCGCGCTCGGCACGCTGCGCAAGACCACGCGCGCGCCGGGGGCCCTCAAGGTGGCCGAAGGCGCCGTCGCAGGCTGCAAGCGCTAGGAAACCGCTCCTCGCGCGGGCCGTGAGGGTTCCGCCAACGGACCCCCTTTTGAGTCCGGCGGCGCTTCTCTATCATCGCGCATGGCCGACCGCAGCCTGCCCGAGATCCGCGAAGCGCTCACCTTCGACGACGTCCTTCTCGAACCTGGCTACTCGGAGGTGCTGCCGTCGGACGTGGTCGTGCACGGTCGCCTGACCAAGAGCATCGAGCTGCGCATGCCGATCCTCTCGGCGGCGATGGATACGGTGACCGAAGCGTCGACCGCGATCTGCATGGCGCGGCACGGCGGCCTGGGCATCGTCCACAAGAACCTCACCCCGGCCGAGCAGGCCGCCGAGGTTCGCCGGGTCAAGAAGGCGCAGAGCGGCATGGTCGCCGACCCGGTCACGATTGCGCCGGGCGCCAAGCTCGAAGAGGCGCTGGAGCTGATGAAGCTGCACGGCTTCTCGGGTCTGCCCGTCGTGCAGGGCAAGCGCCCGGTCGGCATCCTCACCAGCCGCGACGTTCGCTTCGAGACCAACACCGATCGCCTCGTGCAGGACGTGATGACCAAGGACCCGATCGCGGTCCCCGAGGGGACGCCTCTCGAGGATGCGCGTCGGCTGCTGCACAAGCACCGCATCGAGAAGCTGCTGGTCACCGATGAGGGCGGGGAGCTGCTCGGCCTGATCACGGTCAAGGACATCGTGCAGGCCGCCTCGCAGCCCGACGCCATTCGGGACTCGAAGGGCCGCCTTCGCGTCGGCGCGGCCGTGGGCACGAGCGCCGACACGATGGAGCGCGTGCAGGCGCTGGTCGAGCAGGCGGTGGACGTCATCGTCGTCGACACCGCGCACGGCCACAGCCGCGGCGTGCTCAACACGATCGCCGCGGTCCGGGCCGCGTACCCCGACCTTCAGATCATCGGGGGCAACATCGCCACCCCGGCCGCCGTCGAGGCGCTCATCGAGGCCGGCGTCGACGCGGTGAAGGTGGGCATCGGGCCCGGCTCGATCTGCACGACGCGGGTCGTCGCTGGCGTGGGCGTGCCGCAGATCAGCGCCATCATGGAGTGCTCGGCCGCGGCGCGAAAGCACGGCATCCCGGTCATCGCCGACGGCGGCGTGAAGTACTCGGGCGACATGGTCAAAGCGCTGGCCGCCGGCGCTGACGCGGTGATGATGGGTAGCTTGTTCGCCGGCACCGACGAGGCGCCCGGCGAGCTGGTGCTCTACCAAGGCCGCAGCTACAAGACCTACCGCGGCATGGGCTCGATCGGCGCCATGCGAGCCGGCAGCAAGGACCGCTACTTTCAAAGCGGTGCCTCGGACCGCAAGCTCGTGCCCGAGGGCATCGAGGGCCGCGTCCCGTACCGGGGCGCACTGGCCGACAGCCTCTTCCAGCTCATGGGCGGCCTGCGGGCGGGCATGGGCTACGTCGGTGCGGGCACGCTCCCCCAGCTGCGCGAGCGCGCCCAGTTCCGTCGAATCTCCTCGGCGGGCCTCCGCGAGAGTCACGTCCACGACGTGATCATCACCAAGGAAGCCCCCAACTACCGCGTGGAGTAACGTGGCCGCACACCAAACGCTCATCGTCGTCGACTTCGGATCCCAGGTTACCCAGCTCATCGCGCGTTGCGTGCGAGAGCAGGGCGTCTACGCCGAAATCGTCCCCTTTCACAAAGCCGCGGCGCGCATCGCCGAGGCCAAGCCCGCGGGCATCGTGCTCAGCGGCGGCCCCTCGTCGATCTACGACGAGCACGCGCCGAAGTTCGAGGCCGCAGCGTTCGACGTGGGTGTGCCCGTGCTGGGCATCTGCTACGGCCTGTACGTCATGGTCGCCGGCCTCGGCGGCTCGGTCGTTGCCGCGACCGAGCGCGAGTACGGCGGCGCGACGCTGACCGTCGATGAGGCCGCAGGTCCGATGTCCGCGTTCGAGGCGGGCTCGGAGCAGACCGTGTGGATGAGCCACGGTGACCGCGTCGAGTCGCTGCCCGAGGGCTTCCGCCGCGTAGGCCACACGGCGAACTGCCAGTTCGCCGCGATCGTGAACCCCGACCGCCGCATGTGGGGCGTGCAGTTCCACCCCGAGGTGTTCCACACCCCGCGCGGCCGTGAGGTGCTCAAGGCGTTCACCGACCTGTGCGGCTTCACGGGCGATTGGACCATGGCCGCGTTCGTCGACGAGGCGGTGGCCAAGGTTCGCGCCGCCGTCGGCGACGGCGGGCAGGTCATCTGCGGTCTCTCCGGTGGCGTCGACTCGTCGGTGGCCGCGATGGTCGTCGAGAAGGCGATCGGCGACCGGCTACATTGCGTCTTCGTGGACAACGGCCTGCTCCGCAAGAACGAGCGGCAGGAGGTCGAGCGCATGTTCGAGGGCAAGCTGGCCAACCCGCTGCGGGTGGTGGATGCCTCGAAGGGCTTCTTGTCGCAGCTGGCCGGCGTCACCGACCCCGAGGTGAAGCGCAAGCGCATCGGCGCCACGTTCATCGATGCCTTCGACGGCGAAGCGAGCAGCATCGGCGGGGCCTCGTTCCTGGTTCAGGGCACGCTCTACCCGGACGTGATCGAGTCGGTCAGCGTGGGCGGGCCCTCGGCCACGATCAAGACGCATCACAACGTGGGCGGTCTGCCCGAGCGGATGAAGATGAAGGTCGTCGAGCCGCTGCGCTCGCTCTTCAAAGACGAGGTCCGCAAGCTCGGCATGGAGCTGGGCATGCACGAGGACATGGTCTGGCGGCACCCGTTTCCCGGCCCGGGCCTGGCGGTTCGCGTGCTCGGTGAGGTGACCAAGGAGCGCTGCGACAAGCTGCGCGAAGCCGATGCGATCATCATCGAAGAGATTCGCAAGGCCGGCCTGTACCGTGACCTCTGGCAGGTCTTTGGGGTGCTGCTGCCGGTCAACAGCGTGGGGGTGATGGGCGATGGACGCACCTACGAGAACGCGCTGGCCATCCGCGCGGTGTCCAGCACCGACGCCATGACGGCCGACTGGGCGCGCCTGCCGTACGACGTGCTGGGAATCATGAGCAACCGGATCATCAACGAGGTTCGGGGCATCAACCGGGTCTGCTACGACATCAGCAGCAAGCCGCCGGCCACGATCGAGTGGGAGTGAGCTGATGGCGCGTGTACGGCACGACGACGGGCCCAAAGGCTCGAACGGCGACGACCGCTTGGTGTCGGCCGACGCCAAGGACGAAGACGGCGAGCGCCTGTCGCTGCGGCCGCAGTCGATGTCGGAGTACATCGGCCAGAGCGCGCTCAAGCGCAAGCTGTCGGTCTTCGTCGAGGCGGCGCGCCAGCGCAAGGAGGCGCTCGATCACACGCTGCTGCACGGGCCTCCGGGACTGGGCAAGACCACGATGGCGCAGATCTTGGCGAACGAGCTCGGCGTCAAGATTCACATCACCTCGGGCCCGGCGGTCGAGCACAAGGGTGTCCTCGCGGGGCATCTCACCGCGCTCGAACGCGGGGACGTGCTGTTCATCGATGAGATTCATCGCCTCACGCCCAGCGTGGAGGAGAGCCTCTACAGCGCGATGGAGGACGGGCGCATCGATCTGGCGGTCGGGGAGGGCTCGCGGGCCCGCACGATGCCGTTCGAGCTGGCGCCGTTCACCCTCGTCGGCGCCACCACCCGCACCGCGCTGCTCTCGGCGCCGCTGCGGGAGCGCTTTCAGATCGTCGAGGGCCTGCAGTTCTACAGCGACGAGGAGCTGGCGAAGATCGTCAGCCGCACGGCATCGCTGCTGGGCTGTCCGGCCACCACCGCGGGCGCGAAGACGGTTGGCAGCCGCTCCCGGGGCACCCCGCGGATCGCCAACCGCCTCACGCGACGGGTCCGCGACTTCGCCCAGGTGCGAGGCCGCAAGGAAATCGATGTGGAGGATGCCGAGTACGCGCTCGAGGAGCTGGGCATCGACGCCGAGGGTCTCGACGCGGTCGACCGCAAGGTGCTCACCACCATCATCGACGCCTTCGACGGTGGCCCCGTGGGCATCGACGCCCTTGCGGCGACGATCAGCGAGCCCCGCGACACGCTCGAGGACGTCTACGAGCCGTTCCTGCTGCAGCGCGGGTTTTTGGTGAGGACGCCGCGGGGGCGCCAGGTGACGCGCAAGGCGACCAGCCACTTGGGGCGGGGGAAAGCGCCGAAGCGCGGGACCGGGCCGCAGGGCGAGCTGGATTTATAGTCTTTTGGGGAAACCTCTCGGTTTCCCGTCCTGCGCCGGCGGAGCCGGCTTCGGCCTCCCTTCCGAGGTCGGGCGGAGCCCTCGTGCTCGCGTTGCTCGCCGCGCTCGTGGAGCCGGGTGGGGCTTTGGGCTCCCTTCCGAGGTCGGGCGGGGCCCTCGTGCTCGCGTTGCTCGCCGCGCTCGTAGGGGCGAGCTGGCTTCGGGCTCCGTTGCGAGGTCGGGCGGAGCCCTCGTGCTCGCGTGGCTCGCCGCGCTCGTACGGCCGGGTGGGGCTCGGGCGATGTTCCGCGATCAGGCGGGGGCCTCGTGCTCGCGTTGCTCGGCGCGCTCGTGGAGGCGAGCGCGCCGAGGAAGCCGGGCGCGGCTTAGGGGCAGGGGTCGGCGCAGCCTTGGTCGCCGACGTCGTCGACGCAGAACTCGTCCCAGACGCCTTCGCCTTCGTCGTCGAGGCCGCAGCACCATGGGTCGTTGTCGCAGACGCAGGTCTCGATGGCGGGGTCGTTGCAGCCGGGGCTGTCTTGGGCCTCGCAGCAGCTTCCGCCGCTGGAGGTCATGCAGGCGGCGGTGTCGATCTCGAGCTGGAGGTCGTAATCGGAGGAGCCGTCGAGCGGCAGGCCGTCGTACACGCGCAGGAAGTAGCTCCCCGCGGGCTGACAGGAGGAGACGATGGTCTCGTCCGAGTCGGCGCCGGTGGACTGGTCGATGAGGCCGCCGTCTTCGTTGGTCAGGCCGAGGTCGAGGTCTTCGTTCGAGGGGCCGCTGAGGGTTGCGGTGATGACCGCTTCGGCGTCGAGCTGGAAGAGCCACCAGTCCTCGTCGTCCGGGCACAAGATGGCCGAGTACTCGCCGGTATCGATCGGCGGCAGCATGCTCCCCTGCTCGGGGTTGTCGTCGTCCTCGGCGAAGTCGTCCTCGCACATGCCGCCCGAGCCACCGTCGCAGCTGCCCGCCAGGGGCACGCACTGTCGACCCGTGGCGCCGTCGACCGAGGTGGTCGACTCGGGCGCGCACGTGTAGCCGTCGGGGCAGTCATCGTCACAGGCACGACCGCAGGTCGAGCCGCCGCTGCCGTCGGCCAGGCAGTGGTCTCCGTCGCTGCCGCACTGCACGTCTGCCGAGCAGCTCTCGCACAGCGCAGCGCCACCGCTGCCTCCGCTGTTGGTGATCATCACCGAGTACGCGCCGATCGGCGGAGAGTCGGTGCGGTGGTCGCAGTCGCCGTCGACGTCGTCGTCGTCGCTCGCCTGGATGATGTACCAAAGGCGCGCGGTACTGCCTTCGGGCTCGTTGGCGGTGGGATTGGGGATGCTGGCGCGCCAGCTGCCCGAGCGCGGGTCGCCGTCGACCAACTCCATCGTCGCGACGTTGCTGAGCAGCTCGAACTGGACCGGGTTGCCGGGGTCTTCGAAGGAGTACAGCACCACCGGCTGGCCGCTGAGGCCCATGTCGTCGGAGACGGTCGCGTCGATCTGAAGGTCGAGCACGGTGTTGAAGTCGGCAACGTCGTGCTGCACCGCCGGGAACTCGCCCGGGCAGCCCTCGCCGGAGGGCTTGCGGAGCACGATGACGAACTCCTTTTCGACGGTCGCGTTGTCGCCGTCGTTGGCCGTCAGCGTGAGCGGCCACTGGTCGCTGGCGTCCTTCTGCTCCCGCGTTGGACACCATGACCACGTCGCCGTGAGCCCGCCGGTCGATGCCAGCTCGGAGCCCACGATCACGGGCGCCTGCTGGCCCAGCGTCACGCTGCTCGAGTCGGGGTCTTCCACTTCGATGTCGAAGCTTGCGCAGCTGCTCTCGACGAGGTCTAGCACGGTGCCTTGCGACAGCGGCCGCTTAAAGACCGGTGCCGAGCCCGAACCGACGCCGCCGAGCACTTCGACCGTCGTCGACACGGTGACCTCGTTGCTGCCGTCGGAGACCGTGAAGTCGAAGATGTGGGTACCGACCTGGCTGGCGACCGGCGTGAACGAGAAGGCGCCGCCGGTGCCATCGGCCGCCGGGACGATGCTCGCCGTGTTCATCAGGTCGGGCACGCCCGGGGCGCTCACCGAATAGGTGAGCACGTCACCGTCGGGATCCGAGGCGAGGACCGTCGCTTCGACAGTGTCTCCCACGGACACGTTTAGCGGTGAGGGCGGCAGGACCGAGGGCGCACCGCCTGCGTCGTCTTTGCAGGCGCCGAGGGCGACGAAGGGCAGGGCGAGCAGCAGCGAGCGGCGCATGTCACACCTCGACGGGGCAGTTGGCCATGCACTCGTCGTTGGCCACGTTGACGCAGGTCTGGTCCCAGCCGACGTTGTCGTCGCAGCACAGCGGGTCGAAGTCGCAGACGCACTGCTGAATCTCGAGGTCGTCGTCGCAGCCGGCACCTTCGGTGACCTCGCAGCACGGCGCGACGGCGCAGGAGGCAGTGTCGAACTCGATGGAGATTTCGTACGTGCCCTTCACAGTCTCGCCATCGACGGGATAGCTGTTGACGCGCGTGTAGTAGCGCCCGGGCGCGAGGCACCCGTCACTCACGGTTCCCATTGACGAGTCGGAGGCGGTTTGCGCCGCGACCGTGTTGAGGTCCTCGTTCATGAGGACGATGTCCATGTCCGGCGGGAAGTCGCCGTTGAGGGTGACGCTCAGGCTCGTCGATTCCGTGAGGTCGAACGCGAGCCAGTCCACGTCGCCAGGGCACAGGACGCCGCTGTCACTGAAGCCGTTGGTGTAGGCGCCCTGGTCGTCGAAGGAGCCTTCGGGCGTGTCGTCTGCGGGGTCGTACTGGTCGCCCTCACACTCAGTGTTGCCACCGCCACACTGCCCGCCGATCGGCGTGCACTGCTGGGCCGCCGCGCCGTCGATGGAGGTGATCGGGTTCTCGCTGCATTCATAGCCGTCGGGGCAGCCGGCGTCGCAGTCGCTGGCGCAGACGGTGCCGTCGGAGAGCTGAATGCACAGGTCGTTCTCGTCGCCGCACTGGATGTCGAACGAGCACGGCTCGCACAGGCCCGCGCCGCCTCGGCCTTCGCCAGGGTGGGTGACGACGACCTGGTGAACGCCGTCGGAGGGGCTGTTCGATCGGTGGTTGCAGCCGCCCTCGGGGTCGTCGGTGTCGACCGCCTCGATGACGTAATAGACCGTGGCCGTATCGCCTTCTGCGCCCTCGACGACGGGGTTGGGGATCAGCGCTCGCCAGGTGCCTGCTGCCGCGTTGCCGCTGTCGAGCGTCATGTTGGCGACCGCCAGCTGGCTGAAGTCGATCTCGCCGCCGACGGTGGGGTCTTCGAGCGAGTAGTAGACGACCGGTGCCGAGATGCCGACGTCGTCGCTGAAGTCCGCGACGATCGCGACGTCCTGCAGCGAAGCGACGTCCTCGGGGTCGTGCGTGATCGAGGGGCTGCCACCGGGGCAGTCCGCGCCGGTGCCGGGGCGGATCACGATCGGCACCTGCTTGAGCGTCGGCGGGTTCTCGCCGTCGTCGGCGGAGAGGGTCAGCTGATGCTGGAAGATCTGCTGGTCGTCGCGGCTGGGGCACCACTTCCAGACGGCTTCTTTGCCGCCCGACGAGGGGTCGACGGTCAGCTCTGCGCCGTCGAGGATGGGGGGTGCCTGCGTGAGCTCGATGTCGACCGTGTCGAGGTCTTCGACGAGGACCTGCAGCGCCTTGATGTCGCTGCACGCGTCGTCGGCCTCGATCACCAGCCCGGCTTGGGGCTCGCGAAAGATCGGCGCGCTGTCGATGCCGCTGGCGCCGCGAACCTCGAGGTTGATCGGCAGGACGGTGTTGAAGTCCCCGTCGGAGACGACGAAGTCGAAGATGTGCTCGCCTTCATGCCCCGAGACCGGCGTGTAGGTGAACAAGCCTTGGCCGTCGGGGGTCCGGGTGACGACCGCGTGGGCGTCGATGCCCGCGATCGAGCTGCGGACGCTGAAGTTCAACCCGCCGCCGTCGGGGTCGCTGGCGATGAGGTTCAACGTGAAGGTTTGACCCACCACGGCGATCTGATCGCCCGGGTCGGTCAGCACCGGCGGCGAGCCTTCTTTGCAACCGGCCACCATCACCACGGTGGTCAGCACCGCAGCACTCATGCGCATGTTCATCGTAAGCATCTCGCGACCCCCTCAGACTACCGTGTAGCGCCCTGGCGCGCCCCCTCGACGCCGGCTTCGACGTCGTGTGTTGTCGGTGCGTTCAATCCTGGGTCGATTCGCCCCGCGCACCGCGGCGCGGGTCAAATACCGCACATCGTCGCCATGGATCGACGTGCTCGAGACCACACGTGGGCGGCGTCGCTGGGTCCAACGCGGCAGAGCGCACGTTCCGCGCCGTCGTCGCCGTACAGCCCGACGCATCGCGGCTGGTAAGGTGGGTCGTCGCCATGCGCCGCGCCACGCTGCTGTTCGCCGTGATTGCCCTGGGCTCGTGCTCTGAAGAGACGCCGGGGCGCACCGTCACCGGTCTCGAGACGCTCGGGCTGACCTCGGTCGAGCCTTCGATCGTCTTGCCGGGCACCCAGATGCAGATCGAAGGGACCTCGTTCCTCGACATGCCCCTGGGCATCTCGTTCCTGCGGCTGAGCGGCACCCTCGACGGTGCGTCGGTCAACGCCGACCTTCCGGCACAGTTCGTCGACTTCGAGTCGCTGACGGTCGACGTGACGGCCTCCACGTTCGACACGCTCGGCCTCCGGGGCAGCTTCACCGGGGTCACCTCGGTCGTGGTCGACTTCGTCCCCGAGGGCACCCGCCACTTCTCGCCAGGCCTGCCGGGCCAGCTGGAGTTTCGCCGCGAGCTCGCCCCCGTGCTGGATGGCGCGACCACGCAGGGCGCGATCTACGTCAACAGCGACATCGATCTCCGAGGGTCCGGGTTCCTGCTTGGCGGCGGGGAGGGGACCACCTTCGCGGTCGTCGAAGGCTGTTTCGTGCCGCTCGGCGGCAACAGCTGCGGCCCAGCCACGCTCTCGAAGATCCCGATTTCGCCAGAAACGCCGTTCAGCCGCACCGACGCGTCGTTCCCATTCTCGCCGGTCATCGCGGGCATCGAGGCGGGGCGCTTCGAGGGCCGACTCCACCTCGAGAACGTGCTTGCGGACGGGCAGACGTTCGAGAGTGAGGAGCTGCTCGTCGCCTACGACCTGCTCGAGACGTCGGTGACGGGCATCGGCGCGGGCGGCAGCGTGGGCCAATACATCGACATCACCGGCGGGGGCTTTGTCGGTGGCGACGACGGAATCACGCTGATGGAGCTCGAGGGCGAGTTCTTCCCCAAGGACAACGTGGGCGGCGTGCCGGTCGAGAACCTCTCGTTCATCCCCGAATACGTCGACGGGGGCCGGATGCGCTTCATCGTCAACGAGCAGGACGCCCTGGCCACCGCCCTGGAAGACCTCGGCGGCATCCGCTACGCGGAGGGGACCTTCGACGGCATCATGCGGGCGGTCGTCAGCGTCGGCAACGAATCGGTGACGGGCGTGGATACCCCCATCACGTTCGAAATTCGGCCGGTGAAGCAGGTCGTGTGGGTCGACTTCAACCCCTCGTACGTCGAGAGCCTGCGCGCGTTCGGCATCCGGGCGCTCGACCAGCGGGTGCGTGACCGCGTCTTCGAAGTGCTTCGCCGGGACTACGAGACGATCAACGTCGAGTTCCGCGAGGAGCGTCCCGAGGACTTCGCCGAGTACACCATCGTCGAGATCAACGGGCCCGATCCCAACGGCTTGGGCCTGCTCGGCTACGACAACACGCCGGGTAAAGACATCGACAACGTGCGCCTGAGCGACCGCATCGGCGGCGTCAACGCGGTCACGCAAGAGGTCGACGGGTACCCAGGCTACGGCGGGGTGTTCATCGAGTCGCTGCTCTCGTTTTCGGAGCATCCGCCCGCCGGCGTTGCCAACTCCGACATCGGCAATCCGCTGTTCGACCAGATCTTCGACGAGTTCCGCCCCGACCGCGGCACGCCGATCAACTCGTTCGACGAGTTCGGCGGAGAGATCCCCACGCTCACCAGCGGCGGCGGCTGCCCCACGCAGGACCGCAAGTTGCAGGCCGGCTGTGCGGTTTGGGTGCTCGGCTCGCTCATCGGCACGACGACCAGCCATGAGCTCGGACACTCGCTCGGGCTTGCCGATCCTCTCAATGTCACTCGGTTCCACAATGTCGGGGACGGCGAGGCCCGGCTGATGGACTCCGGTGGCGTGCGGCCCTTCGAAGAGCGGGCGGAGTTGATGGGGCAGGGGCCTTCGGTCTTCTGCGACTCGGCGTACACGTATCTGCGCCGGATCCTGCCGACCGACGAGCCGCCGACCTCGCTCGAGCGCCCGTTCTGCTGACGGTCGCAGCGCCGGCGTCAGCCGCGGGCCTTGCGCATACGCACGATCTCCGACTTTGTCGGGAACTTGCGCACATCAAATCTTCGTGAGGTCGCGCGAACGACTTGCCACTCCTGGCAAGAATGTGCGTTTCGGCCGGCTGGACCTAGCGGCTAAGTGCCTGAAATTGAGACGGATTGACGCACGAAGTCGAGCGTGCGATGGTTGCGCGCGACCTCCGGACCCACCTGGGCGCCAACGTAGGTTGACGCTGCACTCTGTACGCCCGTATCCTACCCGAGCTGCGGACCCGCCGCGGGGCAAGTCGCCCTTCTACGCACCTTCCCACCTCTGTTCGAAGAGAAGAAATAAGATGACCAAGCCTCACACCTCCACGTCGGTCCTCAAGGCCATCGCTGGCCTGAGCCTCCTGGCTACCTCCGCAACCGCGTGTGGCAGCGACAACGGCGGCGGCGGCGAGCTCCGAAGCTCGCTTGGATTCGACGAAGCCCGCAGCGAGGTCGTCGTCGTGCTCAACCGCGAGCTCGGCGGTGGTGAGACGGTCCACGCGCGCGTCCGCAGCCTGGCCGAAGGTGACACGCTCGACTGCGGCACCATGCAGGGCACCATCCCGACCTTCGCGGGTCGTGGCAACGGCGTGTACGGCGGTGAGGCCGTCACCGAGTCGATGTTCGAGCCTCCGACCACGCCCGGGACGCTGCTCGGCGAGACCCCCGAAGAACTCCAGGTCCGCCTCGAGAACACCTTCTACGTCGACGTCTGCATCGAAAAGGGCGGGGAGGTCCTGCACCAGGCTCGCTACACGCTCAACCAGGCGCTCGACCAGATCGGTGAAGACGGCAAGTTCGACGCCGACAACGATGGCGTCCGCATCGAGTCCAACAGCGCCTACGCGCAGGCGTGCGAAGAGGAACTCGGCCCCAACCCGCTGTTCAAGCCCGTCGAGGGGTCCCCCGGCGACTACGAGATGGCCAGCTGCCTCAACGGCACGCCCATCCAGACCAACGTCGACGGTGAGCCCGCAGACAGCTACGTCTCGCAGTGCGACGAGCCGCAGTACATCTACAGCCACTGCGAGCCCGACGCCCGCACCGGCGCCAACGGCCCGCGGGTCCAGAGCGCGCGTAACGACCAAGGCTCCACGTGGGTGCTCCTGTGCCGCAAGTCGCTGAACGAAGAGGGCTGGTACAACGACATCGCGATGATCGGGAACAACCCGTTCACCGGCAAGACCTGCTTCTTCCAGAACCAGCTTCGTGGTTCGAACAACAACATGACCCGCGACGCCAAGGGCACCGAAGTTCCTTGGCCTGGCGACACTGTTGACTCGGACATTTCGCCGCAAGGGAACGTGCTCTGGGGCTCGCGCCCTGAGGGTGGCTCGAACAAGGGCATCGGTTGCGCCGGCTGTCACGATGCCGACGTCTACATTCACACCCCCTGGATCGACTCGGCGCTTCGGGAAGACGGTACGCCCGTCATTCCGAAGATCGGTGTCCACGACGACTACGTCGAGGGCTACAACCGCCCGTACTCGCTCGTTGACCAGAACGACCAGGGGTGGACCATTCCCAAGCGCCTCGTCTCAGAAGAGGCGTCGGCGTGCACGAAGTGCCACGCGATGAACTTCGGACAGTGGATCAGCCCTTCGAGCATTCGCGGCAGCCAGCACCCCGAGGGCAACGGCTCCAACTTCAATACCGGTCCGTGGGTCGAGCGCATGATCGGCCAAGACGGGACTTGGGCCGCAAAGGTCACCGAGTCGCATCAGGGCTTCGAAGACGTGTTCTGGATGCCCCCGAACGCGGGTGAGGTCCTCAACGAAGACCAGTGGGACGACTCCGAGTACGGCAAGGCCGTCAAGTTCATGCTGGCCTGCGCTGCGGACGAGAACGACCCGGCGTGCATCTGGGAGGACGCGCCGCGGGAGCCGGGTGACCCTACCGAGCTGCCCGACGTGGACCTTTCCGGCGAGCCCCTCGCACGGGCGGCGCTCGCTGCTCTCGGCGCGCGTCACCTCGACGAGAACAACAACGAGGTCGACCAGAACAAGCGCTGCGCCGAGTGCCATCCCATTTCGCGATTCGGCCTGCGTGAGTGGCGCGACCGCACCAACTCCGCCATTTCGGCCGGCCTCAATATCTTCGAGGACCCGGACACCTACTCGGAAGAGAAGGCGATGGAGCTGGTCAACTTCATGCGAAAGATCCCGGACAACCCGGACTCGGTCTTCGCGGCGGCCAACCTCGGTGTGCTCACCGCGGGCGCCCAGTTCCCGTACTTCCGCAAGCTGTTCAACAAGGCGTTCGGCGACCGTGGCGGCCTCGAGTTCAGCCGGTTCCTCGCCCGCGTCAGCATGCCCAAGGGCGCGCAGCCGCCGTTCAGCGCTCAAGAGTTCGCGACGGTCGTGAAATGGTTCGTCGACGAGGACCTCGACAACCTCGAGGCGCTCATGCCCGAGGCGCCGCGTCCGACCACCTGTGCCGAAGTCACCGCGTTCGCCGGCCTGGGCAGCAACGGCCTTCCGACCAACGACACCTGGTACACGAACCACCTCGACGACATGGAGTTCGAGGGCTGGCACGCCCGCAACGTCGAAGCCGGCATCAACATGTACGGCTGCGAGGGCAGCGACGCCCGCGACTGCTTCCAGGGCTTCGACGAGGTCGGCGTGGCTGACAGCTCGGTCGAGGGCGCTCGCGTCATTCGCCTCCGCGACTTCGACTTCGGCACCAGCTTCTGGATGCGCTCCAGCGCCGATGGCCGCTTCGTCGGCAACGGTGGCGGCTCGGTCTCCGGCTTCGGCTCGACCATCACCGACCTCGTCGCCGACAAGAACATCGGCGTTCGCGGCTCGTACGACCCGGGCTTCTTCCCGAACAACGACGGCTTCATCATGCAAGGTGGCGCCGGTCTGTGTGGCCAATCGGTCCTGACCAACTCGGCCCTCACCGACGACGGCATCGACTTCACCGAGCCCGGTTGCAGCGAAGCCAACGGCATCAACCTGTACCAGCACGTCGCCGTCGACCTGCAGGGCGACTACTTCATCATCAACTCGCAGTTCACCTCGGACTCGGGTTCGGGCAACGAAGACCCCTCGGCGGGCTTCGGCGAAGGTTCGGGCATGAAGTTCAGCCCGCTCGTCTTCGACGGGCAGGACTGGGACCAGAAGGAAGCCGTCGACGTCTCGTCGCCGTACGAAGGAGACTCGGTCCTCTCGCCCTCGGGTCGCCTGGTCGTCAGCCGCTTCGCTGGCCCCAACGGTGAGTCGCTCGGACACATGATCCGTCGCGTCGAAGCCAACCCCAGCGGTGGCTCGTACGACATCAAGATCACCGAGCCCGTGCGCTTCATCTGCGCCCCGGGTGCCAAGTCGAACATCAGCTTCGACGAGCGCTACGCGGTCACGCACCACTACGAGAACGGCACGGCGAACCTGTTCCTCACGGACATGCTCACCAACCAGATGTTCCGCATCACGGACATGCCGGCGGACACAAAGGCCCTGTTCCCGCACTTCCGCTCGGACGGCTGGATCTACTTCCTGGCCACCGGCCCCGACGGCGACTCGGCGATGGCCATCGACACCGCGCTGGTGCTCGAGTGCCTCAGCGACGGCGAGTGCACCGGCAACGCGACCCCGTGGGACGGTTCGGCCGCGCCCGACGGTGGCGGCGAAGACCCCGACGCGGGTGGTGACAACTCCGGCGGCGACGGCACCGACAACGGCGGCGGCGGCAGCGACGGCGACGGCGGCGGCGTGCCCGAGGCCTGGAACTGCCCCTCGGAGTACTACGGCGCCGAAGACGGCTGCGACTGCGGCTGCGGCGTGGCGGACCCCGACTGCAGCAGCGCGAGCGCGGACGTGTGTCAGTACTGCTCCGAAGACGGCAGCTGCGCGACCAGCTGCGATGAAATCAACGACAGCGACAACTCCACCTGCGAGTAAGTCCTCGTTGACGGGGCCTTCGGGCCCCTGCCAAGCCCCGGCCTCAACAGGCCGGGGCTCCCGACGTTCCTCTTCTTTGCCTAATCTCGAGACGCACCGACGATGACGCACTCCCGGACCCTTCGCGCTGTTGCCATGGCCCTGTCGGCCACGAGCCTTCTCGCAGCTTCCGCGTGCTCGACCGACGACGCGCAGGGGGCCTCCGGCGACCTCGGTTTTCCGGTCGCCGACGGTGCTTCGGGCAAAGAAGACGCGTTTGGCCGCTCCCTGGTCGGAGCGCCCAACGCATACCCTGCCGCGGAGCGAGCGATCGCCGACTCGGCATCGCTCGAGGAGGAGCTGCGCACCAACTACGCCGCTCGCCGCGCGTTTGGCTGGGACGTCGCCCTCAAGGCGATCCAGCCGGTTCCGCTGATGGGCCTTGCCGACCAGCTCGGCGCGCTCCCGGACTGCCCCGCGGGCGTCGAAGACCGTGACCTCGACCGCTGTGGTCGCGAGCGGACGCAGGAGTCCTGTGAAGCGCGTGAGTCCGGCGGATACGCGATCTGCGGCTGGGACGACGCGGCTGGATCGTGCGCACCGATCTGCGACAACCTCACCCTCGACGACGGCTCGGACATTCCCGAGATCCCCCGCTTCCAGACCTGGTACGGCATCGAGGACCTCAACACGATCTTCGCGTCGGCCTACGACCGACTCTCGGACGAAGAGAAGTTCGTCCGCGCGAGCCTGTCCGATCAGGTCATCGGCGAAGCGTTCCACGAGAACAACACCAAGAAGGACCGCCTCAGCAGCTGGCCGCTGCGCCGCTACACCGAAGAGGTCGACAAGCTCTTCGGGTGCGACCTCGAGCCGTTCGCCGACGAGTCTGAGGAGTCGTTCCTCGACCGCTGCGCGCAGCAGCGTCAGAGCCAGTTCTCCGGCGCTGGCGGAGCGGGCGGTGGCATTGCACGCATCCTCTACAGCCCCGCGATGGCGCGGCACATGGTGGGCAACTACGCCCAGGTGCTCGACTGCTCCGACGACCAACTCGGCGGCACGTGGTGCGAGCCCGGTGAGCCCTGCGAAGAGGCGCCCGAGAACTTCTCTACCTGCTTCTCGTCCGAGTTCCCCATCGACGCGGGGGCACCCTACGAAGAGCTCGGCTTGCCGGCCGTGGGCGGCACCGCGGTCGTCAAGATGACCTGGAGCCGTATCGGCTTCGACTTCGAGCTGCCCGCGTTCGACACCAGCGCCGAAGCCCTCGAGGGCCGGATCGGCGAGGGGCGCACCGCGCTGTGGAACGCCGAGGGCGACCGCACCTACGCGCCCCCGGCAGAGGACGGTGACATTCCGTTCCCGACGGCCGACGACATCTACACGATTCAAACCCGCGGAGGCGCGCTCTACCGCCTCACAGGTCTGCACGTCGCCACCAAGGAGACCCGTCACTGGGTTTGGGTCTCGCTGTGGTGGAGCGACCGTCCCGACGAGGACTTCGGGGCGGACCGCCCGGCGTCGTTCGACGACCTCGCGCCCGCGTGGTCGAACTACAAGATGTGTGTCGTGACGGACTACCTCGAGGGCGACGCCGACGCGTCGAGTCGCTTCGGGGAGTTCCCGTCGCTGCAGGCGGCCATCAACGCGACCGGCTCGACCGAAGGGGCGCCCACGTGGTGCAGCAACCCGTACATCGAGCAGGGCGCCGGCAATGCGCGGACCAACTGCATCGGCTGCCACCAGCACGCTGGCACGCGCGTGAATCCAGACGGCACCGAGTTTGAACTCGAGGCGATCATCGACGACCCGGGCGCGACCGTCACGTCGACGAACCCGTTCCCCTTCAACGGCCGCACGCAGCGTCGCGACACCTTCGCGACCGACTATTCCTGGGCGTTCAGCCGCATGGACGACCTCACCGAGCTCATTCGCCGCGAGGTGGAGTTCGAGAACGTCACCGACGGCCGTTGGGGCCGTCTCGAGGGCATCCTCGGGCGTGAGGGCGACATCGACGCGGGCGAGCTGGTGTTCCGCCAGGCGACCGAGACCCAGACCTGCACCGACTGCCACGGCGACCAGGGGCAGGGCGGCTTCGGCCCCAACTTCGAAGCTCTGTTCGCGCAGAAGACCGAATGGGAGCTGCTGTACACGGTGATCGAAGGCCGGGGCAGCATGCCGGCGTGGGGCGAGACGCTCACCGACGAGCAGCTCTCGGATCTGATGGCGTTCCTGTCGAACTCCTTCGCCGACCCCGACGTCCGCTGACCGCGACCGTCGCCTCTGCACTCGGTCCAAGACGATATGAGCACGCTCCCTTCCGTTCGGGTGGACCGCGTCTGCGTGGGGACCGTGGTGCCCTACGGCGACGAGACCTCCGCCATCGCCAAGGTCGCGCAGCCGGGGGCCATCTCGGTGGCACCCGAGGGGCTCGGCGGTGACGCTCGCGCCGAAGACGGCCACAACTCCCCCGACAACGCGATTCACCACTACCCGGCCGAGCATGTCGCCCACTGGCGCACGGTGTTTCCCGACAACGCGGCGCTCGTCGAAGACGCGCCGTTTGGCGAGAACCTGTCGACCCGCGGCTGCGTCGAAACGGACGTCTGCATCGGCGACCGGTTCCGGCTGGGCTCGTCGGTGATCGAGCTGACCCAGGGGCGCGACCCCTGCTGGAAGCTCAACCACCGGATGGGCGAGCCCGGACTGGTCAAGCAGATCCACGCCCAGGGACGGATCGGCTGGTACTACCGCGTCCTCGAGGCAGGGACGGTGAGCGCGGGAGATGCGCTTGTCTGCATCGAGCGGCCGCACGCTGGGTGGACGGTCGCTCGCGGCGCCGCGCTGCTCTTTGGCGCTCGTCCGGAAGGTGCCGCGCTGGAGGAGCTTCTGACGCTCCCGGCGCTCGGTGAAGCCTGGACGGCACGCGCGACCAAGCGTCTCGCCAAACGCTCCTCCGGGGCTTCCCCTTGACGCGCGGGAACCTCGCCAATACATGTACGCACATATCCCACTGTTCGCCACGCAAGCAGCCTGTCGCATGAAAGCCAAAGCCCTCCTCGTTGCCCTCAGCCTCACCGCCATCGCCTGTGACTCCGGTTCCTCGGACGAAGAGGGCGGCCTCGGCTCCGTCTCGCTCAACGACAGCACCGACACCTCGGGCAAGGCCGACGCACTGCAGGGCCGCGCGGTTCAGCCCCGGCTGACCGAGATCCTCGCCTACGGTCCCGAGTCGAAGAACGGCACCACCGAAGTCACCGACCTCACCGACGCGTCGATGAGCGTACAAGCCCCGCTCATCACGCTCGACGACTTCGAGGAGAGCCTGCAGATCACCGCCAGCGGCGATGAGACCACCGACGTTCGCTTCTTCCTGGCCTACCAGGAGTCCGGCGACAGCAGCTGGTACATCGTCACGGTCGAGGGCCAAGGCGAGTTCGAGGACGGCGACGAGCCCTCCGATGGGGCGGCCCAGCCCACCCCGGTCACGATCAGCTACTTCGAGACGGTCAGCATTCTCAAGTCGACCAACACCATCTCGGTCGCGTCGACCGGCGCCGGCGGCCAGACCACGACCGAGCTGCCCTTCGACGGCCGCAACGTCAGCTACGCCGTCCTCGCGCTGCCCATCGACTCCGGTGAGGGCAACAGCCTCGTGGGTCGCTTCAGCTACACCATCGAAGCGCAGTGCGACGGCTTCGAGTGCGGCGAAGCACCCGTCGACCCCGACGTGCCCGTCGACGACTACGCCCAGGCCCGCGACGTGAACCTCGAGGCCGTCACCATCGGTGGCGAGGCCCTCCCGTACCAGTACCCGAGCGTCGATAGCGGCTTCTACTTGGCCGGCACCGAGTTCTGGCAGAAGTGGCCCGGCGGTCACAACCCGACCTACAGCTACACCGAAGGCACCGAAGCCGGCCGCAAGTGCATGCTCGCCAGCGCCATTCGCTTCGAAGCCATCATGGCGGATCCTCCGCCGTCGATGGTCGAGCTTCGCGAGAACACCAACTGGGGCGGTCGCTTCTTCAACTGGAACGATGACTTCTCCGAGGGCAGCGGCAGCGCCCGCGGTGCCGTTCTGTGGGCGTGGCGCACCGGACTCATCAAGTGGATCAGCCAGACCGACCGCGACGGCACCTGTCACCTTCCCACCCTCGACATCGTCGAGCGCGCAGCCGCGAGCTGCCTCGCGCGTGGCGAAGGCGACGGCGAAATTCAGAACTGCCGGGGCTAGTCCGCGAAAACCACTTCAGGGAAGGGTCATCGACTTCGGTCGGTGGCCCTTCGTTGCGTTTGCGCGCGGATGCGGTCAGCCCGCATCGTGATCTCGGGTCGGCACCCAGGTACACTCGGCGGGTCGCGAGGGACGGAAGGGGTTCCTCGCCACACCTGGATTTTCACGATGTCCATGTTCCGCTCGATCACTCGCGCGCTGCCTCTGGCGGCGCTCACAATCGGCCTCTTTGGCTGCCCCGAAGACGAAGGCATGCGTCCGGGTGGCGCGACCTTGGGCATGACCGCCTCGGACGGCTCTACGGCGACCGATGGCGACCCGGACACGGGCACCGACCCCGACAGCGACAGCGACGGCCAAAGCGACATCTGCCTGGCGCACAACTGCGAAGACGACCTCGAGTGCGGTGGCTGCGACGAGGGACGCAACACCTGCTACCTGCCCGAGAAGCGCTGCGTTGCCTGCAACCCGGACACGGGCGATGGCTGTGCTGACGGCGAAACCTGCACCGAGTTCGGCTCGTGCGTGCCCGAGGGCCTCACGTGCGACCTCGACGACGAAGGCGAGCCGACGGTCGAGTGCAACGACGACCCGGACTGCGCAGCCTGTGATCCCGACCACCAGGTGTGCTCGGCGGGGCGCTGCGTTCAGTGTCGTGGCGACGCGGCCGATGCCTGCCAGTCCACCGAGATCTGCGTCGGCAACGAGTGCGTCGCCAAGTGCCCGAGCGAGTGCAGCTCGAACGATGAGTGTGGCGAGTGCACGACCACGGACGAGGACGAGACGCCCCTGAGCGCCTGCCACAACCACCAGTGCGCCGAGTGCTCGAACACCAGCTCGATCCCGATTGGCTGTCCGGACGGTGAGTTCTGCACCGACCAGGGGGTGTGCGTGCCGCAGTGCGGCATCCCCGGTCAGAGCCCCGGTACCTGCGAAGACGACGCGGACTGCGTCGGCTGCGAAGGCGACAACACGACCTGCATCAAGCCGATCAACGACGACCGTGGCGAGTGCGGTCCGACGGCGTCGGGCTGCTCGGACCTCGGCGAAGGCGTCGTGGTGCTGCCAGAGCCCTTCGACCAGGTGACGAACGCCTGCTCGGACGACCCCGACTGCGCCGGCATCGGCATTCAGTACAACGTCGGCAAGCTGCTGCGAGACCTGACGGGCTTCGACGAAATCGACGATGCGATCGTCGAGTATCCGATGGCCAAGTGTGCGGAGCTGACCGTCGGCACGGACAACGCCTCCATCAGCTGTGGCATCTGCGTGCCCTGCGAAGAGGACAACGACTGCAACGATCTCGATATCGACGAGGTGGCCGGCGATGCGTTCGGTCCGCTCGGCGCGGTTGCGACGGCGCTGCTGCTCGACCAGCTCTTCGGGCCGAGCGAGCACGTCATTCACATGTTCTGCCAGCCCGTCGCGGCGGGCTACGGCGCCTGCGTGCCGTGCCCGAACCTGCTCAACGACTGCTCCGTCGGTGGCGGCGGCGCCGGCTCGGGCATGTGCGAGCACGCGGTCGACGAGGTCGGCTCGCCGCTCGACCCGATGTGCGGCGCCTGTGCCGAGACCATCTGTGAACTCGATAGCTACTGCTGTGAGACCGAGTGGGACGAGACCTGCGTGAACGCGGTCGAGATCCAGTGCACCACCGGCACTTGTCACGACCAGTGCGAGGAGGGCGAGGCGCTCAACTCGTCGTGCAACGAGTGCGTCTCGGACATCTGCGACGAGGACCCGTACTGCTGCGAGACCGCCTGGGACGGTGTATGCGTCGGGCTCGTCGAGACCATCTGCAGCGGCGAGTGCGTGGGCGAAGGCTGTGCGCACGACGAGTGCATTGCCGGCGGCGCATTGGATGCGACCTGCTCGGACTGCGCGACTGCGGTCTGCGAGGCCGACGACTACTGCTGCAACAACGAGTGGGACTCGCTGTGTGTGGACATCGCCGAGGGCGAAGCGGCGTGTAGCTGCTGAGCCGCAGCGCTGCTCGCTCAGGCGGGCAGCGTCGTCGACCCGTCGAACACGACGCGGGCTGGGCCACGCATGCCCACGCCCGCGTCTGCGCGTTCGGGGACCGTGATCCACAGGCGCCCGCCCGGCAGGTCGATCGCCATCGGCACGCCGGCGGGCCACAACCCCGCCCAGACGGCTGCGCACGCGGTGGCGCAGGCCCCGGTGCCGCACGCGTGGGTGATGCCGCAGCCGCGCTCCCAGACCCACAGCGTCGCGCCTTCATCGTGCATGCGGGCGAACTCGACGTTGGTTCGGTCGGGGAATGCGGCGTCGACCTCAGCCGCGGGGCCCTCGGTTCGGCAGAGCGCCTCGGGATCGTCGTCGACGAAGGCGATCGCATGCGGGTTGCCCATGGACACGGCGCGGTAAGTGCGGCCGGTGGCGACGGTCTTGGCGCCCAGGTCGACGCCTGGCCCCATGTCCACGGCGACCTCGACGACGTCTCCGCCGCTGCCGGCGACGTCGCATCGCTTGCTGCCGGCGTCGGTGTAGACGCTCAGCGTTCGGCGCGAGTCTCCGCCGGCGAGGTGTTGGGCGACGCACCGCAGCCCGTTGCCGCACATCTCCGGACGCGAGCCGTCGTGGTTAATCACGATCATCGACCCGTCCTCTCCGCCGGGGCCCGGCCCCACGAGCAGCAGCCCATCGGCGCCGATGCCGGTCCGCCGGTCGCACAGCGCGGAGGCGAGGGGACGCAGCCGTTCGACCTCGGCAAGCACCGCTTCGAACGAGGCGGCGGTCCGGTCCAGCAGCAAGAAGTCGTTGCCCAGCCCCTCGACCTTGCGGAAGTGCAGCGTCATCCCTGCACGGTCGGATCCCGGAGTGGGTTTGGTCAAGATGCGGGGCGAATCACCGCTAGATGAAGGCGTCGGGGTGCGCGGGGGCTGCCGCGGCCTGAGGGTCGATGCCGTACTTCTCGAGCTTGCGGCGGAGCGCGTGCCGGGTGATGCCCAGCAGCTCCGCGGCCCGGACGATCCGACCGTCAGCCAGCCGAAGCGCCAGGGAGAGGGCCTTGATCTCGATTTCCCGCAAGGAGACCCCGGGCAGGCGGACGTGCAGTTCGGCCGAGTCATGGACGGTCTCCGCGCGTCCGAACAGGTCGGCGGTGCCGATCCAGTCCCCGGTACACGCCAGGGCCGCATGCTCTACGAGGGCCCGGACCTGGCGCGCGTTTCCGGGCAGGCCATGACGCTGCAGCGCGGCAAGAGCCGTCGGACTGAGGCCGCGGACCTGCAAGCCGTGGCGTGAGACCGTGTCCTCGAGGGCGACTCGCGCGAGGTCGGGGATGTCATCGACGCGGGTGTGGAGGGCTGGGACGTCGAGCACCGCGTCGGTCATCCGGCCGAACAGCTGCTCGTGCTGGAGCGAGCGATTGCGCAGCTCCGGGAGCGGTTCGGTCGTGGTGAGCACGACGGGCGCCGCGCCTTGGGCCACCCGGGCCTTGAGGACCGCGATGGCGGCCGGGGCCAGCCGGTGAACACCGCAGACGAGGGTGGGGGCGTCGGAGCTCTCGATGCCGGCGGTCACGTCCGCAGCGGCGAGCTCGAGCCGGGCAGCAAACGGACCCTGGGTTCGGCGCAGCAGCCAGCGGCCGAGCCTGCGCTTGCCCACACCCGGAGCCCCGGTCACGACGATCAAGCGGCAGCCAGCGCCGACCAGTGCCGTCGCGTGTTGCCGAAGACGCCGAAGCGCGTCGCTGGAGCCGTGCAGCCATGCCTCATCGAGTGGCGGGCCGCTCCCGAACTCGAGCCGCGACAGCATGGTCGCGCGTTGAGGCTGGTCGTCCTTCACCTCTCCCCTATGGGGAGGTTCTTGGTCCGCGGCAAGGGGGAGCGGGCGCTCCGCGCTCGTCGCCTATTCGGCCGCTGGCGCGTCGACAGCAGGCTCGTCGGCCGTCGGCTCTTCGGCCGCGGGCTCCGGCTCGGCGTCGGCAGGCTCGGCCTCGGCAGGCTCGGCCTTTGCGGGCTTGGCCTTGGCAGGCTTGGGCTCGGCGTCGGCAGGCTCGGGCTTGGGCTCGGCCGGCTTTGGTGTGGGTGCCGCGGTATCCCCCGATTCCGCGCCTTCGACGGCCGCCTCGGCGGCGGGCGCTGCCTCTTCGGCGGGGGCAGCTTCTTCGACGGGTTCGGGCTCGGGCGCGGGCTCGACTGCCGCCGGGGTGGCCTCGACCGGGTTGGCCGCCGCGGCCGACGGTGCGGAACCGGCCGGCGGCAGCTTCAGCGGGTTGGGTCCGACGCGCTCGTAGTTTACGTCCTGGTCTTCGTCGGCCAGGTTCTTCTCGGCCTCGAGCTCCTCGGACATGCCTTGGAGTCGGTCGGAGCCGGCGTGGGTGCTGGCGTAGGCCAGGTAGACGGCGCAGACCATGAATCCGATCGCGAGGCCTTGGGTGAGCTTGGCGAGGAAGTCGGCACCGCCGCCGCCTCCGAAGACGCTCTGGCTGGCTCCGCCCCCGAGGGCCGACCCCATGCCGCCGCCCTTGCCGGCCTGAAGCAGGACGACGAGCACCAGCACGGTGGTGATGAGGACGTAGACAATCTCGACGAAGAGGTCCATGGCAGCCTTGAAGCGGGTCGTCCGAGGACGGACGGTCAGGAAGGTCGTGCAGTGTGCGCTGCAGCGGTCGCGATGGCCAGGAAAGAATCGGCCTTGAGGGAGGCGCCGCCGATGAGGAACCCATCGATGTCGCCCGCCGCGATCAGGTCCGCGGCGTTCCCAGGTTTCACGCTACCACCGTAGAGGATGGATCTGTCGCGACCGGCATCGCCGTAGGTTTTCGCGAGGTGCGCCCGGATGGCTTTGTGCATGTCGCGGGCCTGCTCGGGGCTCGCGGTGCGGCCGGTGCCGATCGCCCACACGGGCTCGTACGCGATGACGACGCGGGCGTCTAAATCGCTCGAATCCACTTTTGCAAGTGACTCCGAAAGCTGCGTAATGACCGTGCTTTCGTGGGCTCCCGCGTCGCGTGCCTCGAGGGACTCGCCGACGCAGAGAACGACGGTCAGTCCGTGCGCCAGCGCGTTGGCGACCTTGTCTGCGACGAGCGCGTTGGTGTCGCCGTAGTAGGCGCGTCGCTCGGAGTGCCCGAGGATCGCGGCTTCGACGCCGGCGTCCTTGAGCATGCCGGCACCGACCTCACCGGTGAACGCGCCGGACTCTTGGGCGGCCACGTCTTGGGCCAGCAGCCAGGTGCCGGCGTGCGGTCGCGCGTGTGGGGCCGCGGCCGGGATCGACAGGTAGGGCGGGGCGAGGCCGACGCGAAGCTCGGGGCAGCCTTCGACCGGATTGGCGACGGCGGCCTCGAGGCCTTCGGCCACCGCTTTTGCACAGGCGGCCGCTTCGGTCGCGCGGTGGTTCTGCTTCCAGTTGCCGAGGATCCAGGTGATGCGGTTCGTGCTCATGCGTTCTCCATCGAGTCGACCACGGGGGCGACCGGGGCGAGGGCGGCGACGCCGGGAAGGACCTTGCCCTCGATGAGCTCGAGCGACGCGCCGCCACCGGTCGAGACGTGGCTGATCTTGTCGCCGAGCCCGGAGACGCCGAGCGCCGCGACCGAGTCACCGCCGCCGACGACCGAGAAGCCTTCGCTCGCGGCAACGGCTTTGGCCACGCCCAGCGTGCCTTGGGCGAAGGCTGGGTTTTCGAACAGCCCCATCGGACCGTTCCAGAAGATCGTTTTCGCGCGGCCGAGGACCTGGGTGTACCGCTCGACGGACTCGGGCCCGATGTCGAGCGCCATCTCGTCCGCTTCGAGGCCGCCCGCGCCCAGCCGGGTGTGCCGAGCGTCGGGGGTGTCGAGGCCGTGTCCGACGAGCACGTCGGTCGGCAGGACGACCTGGACGTCGCGGGCGGCGGCCTTCTCCAAGACCGTCTTGCAGTCGGCGTATCGCTCGGGTTCCTGGAGCGAACCGCCGAGCTCCGCGCCGGCGGCGGCGAGGAAGGTGTTGGCCATGGCGCCGCCGATGAGCAAGGCGTCTCCGGCGGTGAACCGCTCGATGAGCGCCACGAGCACGCTGAGCTTGTCCGAGACCTTTGCGCCGCCGACGATCGCCGCGAAGGGGCGGTCGGGCTCGTCGGTGAGGCGAAGCAGCGAGGTGAGCTCCTTCTCCAGAAGCAGGCCGGGCGCGTGCTGGGGCAGGTGGCCGGGCACGCCCACGACGGATGCGTGCGCGCGGTGGCATGCGCCGAACGCGTCGTTGACGTAGCAGTCGGCCAGGCTCGCAAGCCCGGCGGCGAGCGCGGGGTCGTTCTTGGTCTCGCCGGGATGGAAGCGCAGGTTTTGGAGCAGGACGATCTGCTTGTTGCCCGTGTCGTTGACCAGCTTCGTGACGCCGTCGCCGACGACTTCATCGGGGACGCGGACTTCGCAGTCGAGCAGCTCGGCCAGGCGGGCCCCGACGGGCTCCATCGAAAGCTCCGGCTTCACGGTGCCCTTGGGGCGGCCCAGGTGCGAGGCCACGACGAGTCGCGCCCCACGCTTGCGCAGCGCTTCCAGCGTGGGAAGTGCGGCCCGGATGCGCGTGTCGTCGCGGACCGTCCCGTCGCCGTTCAGCGGCACGTTGAAGTCCACGCGCACGAAGACGCGCCGGTTGTCGACATCGAGGTCGCTCAGCGAGATCATCGGCGGCACACATAGCGGCGCGGCGGCGCGACGTCTATGGGCAGGACCACGCCCGCCGTCCCATTTCGCGAATCGCTCGGTGCAGCGGCAACCAACGCAAAAGGCCCACGCCCGCCGTGCTTCGGCAGGGTGGGCCCCTGAGGGGTCCTCCGGTCGCGCCTACTCGGCGGCGAGGCCGGACCGCAGATCTTCGCGGACGAGCTCGATGAGTTCGGAGGACAGGTTCACGATCTGGTCGGGCGAGTAGCCCTGGGTCCGCATCTCCTTGAAGAGGGAGCGGGCGAGGATGCTCACCCCTCGTTCGTCGGTCTGCGTGTTGCGGGCGGTGTCGGTCGCGAGCTGCATGAGGAGATCTCCGCGCGGCACGTCAGGCGCCGTCGCGACCCGAGGCACTGCAACCCCGGTGCCGATTCGGACCGTCTCGGGCCGTGGTCCCAAAAAGACCCAGCGGTTTGAACGGCTTGCGCCCCAGAAGTGGAACTGCGGGACTTCCGCGGTGCGCACCCCCCTGCACGGATGACTGCGCACCGCTTTGCGCCAAATGGGCCCTCGGCTGTGCAAACGACCACGCGGGTCGCGAGTTCCGGTTTGCGGGCCGTTGCGCTGCCGCACGCGTCGTGGAGACTGGCGCGCCGATCGTTCGCGCGGCCGCGTGCAGCCCTGCTATGCTCGCAGCCGCTCGTGTCTCGATTTCGCGCCTCACGCGCTGCTCCAGTCGTGTCCGGCTTGGGCGCGTTCGGCCTTGCGGTGATCACGCTGGCGTCTGGCTGCGCCGGATGGCGTGATTTCGGAGACACCTACTACGCGCACCGTTCGCCCCGAGCGCTCGCGGCGAAAGAGGCAACGTTTTCGTTCGGCATGCCTGGTGCCGATTGGACGCCGATCGATGACGTCGATGACGTTCAGGTGGCGTGGTTCAACCCCGCGCTGGCGGGCATCATCGAGCTGCGCGCCCAGTGCGACGAGCAGGGCGATAGCTCGCTCGAGCAGTACACCGACCACCTGCGCATCGACTTCGAGGACTGGGCCATCGTCGAGCAGGGCAAGGCCACGCTGGCCGGGCGCGCTGCGCGCCGTACGGTCGTCGACGCATCGCTCGACGGCATCTCTCGCCGAAACGAGCTGTGGGTCGTGAAGAAGAACGGCTGTCTGTTCGACCTTCGCTACCACGCCGCGCCCGAGAACTTTGCGGCCGGACAGCGCGACTTCAGCGCCGTGGTGCAGGGCTTCCGTTACCCCCGCTAACCTGAGCCCGCCTCATGCGACGGATCATCGAACGGTTTGGCGCCATCGTCCTGTCCGGGTTGGACTGGGTGGGTGGCCTGACCTCGCTGGGCCTGCGTTCCGCAGCGGTAGGGCCGCGCCGCCCGTGGGGCATCGACGACATCGCGTCGCAGATGGTGGAGCAGGGCGTCCGCTCGCTTCCGATCACGTCCTTCATGTCGCTCTTCATCGGCATGATCCTCGCGGTGCAGTTCGGATGGGCGCTCGCCGACTTCGGCGCCACGATGGCGCTGGGCGACGCCAGCTCGCTGGCGCTGGTGCGGGAGCTCGTTCCCACGCTGATCGCGTTGACCGTCGGCGCCAAGATGGCCGCAGGCATGGCCGCGGAGCTCGGCTCGATGAAGGTCACCGAGCAGATCGATGCGGTCGCTGCCCTCGGTGCGGACCCCGTCAAAAAGTTGGTCTGGCCGCGCCTGGTCGCGGCCACCCTGGCGGTGCCGCTCTTGGTCGCGTGGGGCAACATCATGGCGCTGATCGGCGGCATGCTGATCGGCGACTGGGTCTACGCAGTCCCAGCGAGCTACTTTTACGAGACGTACGTCGATGAGCTCGCGCCGATCGACTACGTGCAGAGCTTGGTCAAAGGCGTCATCTTCGGCTACTTGGTCGGCCTCATCGGCTGCTTTCAAGGCTTCTCGACCAAGTTCGGCACCGAGGCGGTCGGCATCTCCACGATGGAGACCGTCGTCGCGACCTCGATCTGCGTCATCATCGCGGACTTCTACCTCACGATGATCTTCCTGTGACCGACGCGGAGCCAGCCGGCGGCGCGCCGATCATCGACTTTGCGGGCGTCACCAAGACGTTCGGCGATCACACCGTGTACGCCGACATGGACTTGTCGGTGCATCGCGGGGAGACGCTGACGATCATCGGCGGGTCCGGGCAGGGCAAGAGCGTCTGCTTGAAGATGATGATCGGCTTGCTCCAGGCCGACGCCGGCCGGGTGACCGTTCACGGCCGCGTGGTCGGCGAGCAAAACGACGAGGGCCTACGGGCGATCCGCCAGCGGGTGGCGTACGTCTTTCAGGGCGGGGCGCTGTTCGACTCGATGAACGTGCTCGACAACATCGGATATGCGCTTCGAGAGCACACCAAGCAGTCCGACGACGAGATCTACGAGAAGGCCCGCAGCTGCGTCGAACTGGTGGGCCTGCCCGAGCGCGTGCTGCTGGCGCTGCCGGCCTCGCTGTCGGGCGGCATGCGCAAGCGCGTCGCCCTGGCGCGCTCGATCGCCATCGAGCCCGAAGTTATCCTCTACGACGAGCCCACCACCGGGCTCGATCCCAAGAACATCACGCGGATCAGCGCCATGATCATGAAACTGCAGCGGGAGCTCGACGTGACCAGCGTGGTCGTGACGCACGACATGCCGACGGCGCGCAAGGTGTCCGACCGGATCGCGATGCTCTACGAGAAGCAGTTCCCGTTCGTGGGCACGGCCGAGGAGATGTGGCACTCGCCGCGACCCGAGGTCCGCGACTTCATCCACGGAACGCTACGAAACGCGGAGGCCCGACATGGCGCGTGAACGCGAATCGAGAACCCGCATGGTGGTCGGCCTGTTCGTCACCAGCTTGGCCGCCCTGGGATTCGTGTCCCTGTTTCTCATCGGTCAAGCCGAGGGCACCTGGGAGGACAAGGTCGCGGTCTACACCGACTTTCGCACGATCTCCGGCCTGCGCCGCGGCTCCCCCGTCCAGCTCGCGGGCGTCGAAATCGGCACGGTCGATACGATCAACTTCGTCGAGCGCTCGGGCAAAGACCTCGTCTGCGACCCGCTTACCGAGGACATCGGTCGCTTCGACGGGGACCGCACCGACGAGTGCAGCTCGTTCCTGTTCTGCAGCCCGGACCAGGTCTGCGCCGAGCTGGAGCCGTTCGCGGCCAAGGGCCTTCACGCCCCGTGCATGACCACGCAGGACTGTGAGCAGGACGAGATCTGCGTCACCAAGGAGTTCCGGAAGCGGTACCGGCGGGTGTTTTGGACCGGGACGGAGGGCGTCTGCGCGCGCTTCGACACGTCGCATCGGCGCGTCGAGGTCCGCATGTCGATCTTCAAGGACAAGCTGCAGCTCATTCGCGAGGACTCCCGCGCGACGATCGCCCAAAACGGCGTGCTCGGGGACCAGCTCGTCGCCATCACGCCGGGTGCTCGGGCTGAGTTGACGCCGCGCGCGCTCAAGAGCCATGCCGAGGAGGACGTGCTCATCATCCAAAGCTCGCCCTCGCTGTACGAGGACATCGAGCTGTTCCGGGAGCGGATCGACGGGTTGACGGACAAGGTCGATACCGCGCTCGGTGGCATCTCGAGCCTGTTCTCGGAGCTGAACGACGAGCGCACGCTCGACAACGTCAAGAACATCATTCAGCACACCGAAGAAATCACCCGGCAGATTGCCGAAGGTGAGGGCCTCGTGGGTGCACTGCTCTCGAGCGAGGAATACAAGGCCGAGTTTGGCCAAACTCTTCGCGGCGTCCGGAACACGGCGCAAGGGGTGGACCGCTTCGTCGGCAAGGCGAACAGCTCGCTCGCGAAGGTCGACAAGAACCTGCAGCCAGCGGTCGACGATGCGCGCAAGACGATGGCCGACATGCGCAAGCTGCTCGAGGACCTCAAGGATCCCGCGAACAAGTCGGTCGCTGCCAAGCTGCTCTACGACGAAGAGGGGGAGCTGGTCCGCGACCTCGAGCGCATCCTCGCCGAGGCCGAGAAGGCAACGGCCTCCGCCTCGCGGATCGCTGCGCGGGTGGAGAAAGGCGAGGGCACGCTCGGCAAGCTCGTCAACGACTCCAAGCCGCACGACGACCTGGTCAAGATCCTCAGCGACCTCGAGCGCAACAACACCTTCAAGCGGCTTACCCGCTACGCAATCGAAGCCGACGAGGGCGAGGGCAGCGAAGGCAGTCGCCGCCGCACCGCGTCGAAGTGACGCCGTCGTTGGCGACGGCGAGCACGGACCGGCCCGTGCGGAACGGATGGCTCAGACGCCGTGCGTCGCTGCGGTAAAGCGGCGGACGTGCTCGGTGACGTCTTCGGGATATTCCGCCGGGAGCGCGTGGGATGCATCAGGCAACACGACCCATTGCGCGCCTGGGATGGAGAAGGCGACCTCGCGCATCGTGGGCAGCGGGACGAATCGGTCTTGGCCGCCCGCGACGATCAGCGACGGGACGCGAACCCGGGGCAGCACGTCGTCGCTACTGTGGCGGGCGGCCTGCTGAAGCAGATCCAAGAACAGCTCCGGGCTCATCCGGGCCATCTGCGACAGGTAGAAGTCGATGTCCTCCATGTCGATCCGGGCCGTATTGAGCTGCGTCTGCAGCCCCAACTTGCGGAGCGTCTGGTTGGGCAGCAACGTCTTCCACAGCCGCAGCGTAAGGTCTGAGGCATGTCGACTCGCGGCGCGCAGCAAGGGCAGCGCATGCCCGAAGATGTCGGTGCCTTGGAACTGGGCCATCGCACGACTGGCGGGACCGGCCAGCGAGATCAGGCCTGCGACCCGCGGACGGTGCCGTTTGTACGCCTCCAGCGAGACCTGGAAGCCCATCGAGAACCCGAGCAGGACCGCTTGGTCGGCGCCCTCGTGGTCGAGCACCGCCACGGCGTCGTCGGCGAAGACGTCGAGGCCGAGGCGCCACGGGCGAGGCGGCGTCGGAGACCGGCCGTGCCCTCGGTAATGCATCAGTACAACGCGAAAGGCATCGCGCAATCCCGGGATGATGCGACGAAACGCCCAGCCCGAGCAGCCGATGCCGTCGAGAATCATCAAGGTGGGGAGACCCGCATCACCCCACGCTTGAACGCAGATTGTTGCGCCATCCGGCCGTTCGAAGAACCGCTCGGACTCGGCGCGTATGCCCGCGCTGGGCGGGTCGGTAGAATCGTGAATGGAAGACGCCATCACTCGGCCGCGGGCAGCACAAGGGAGATGGCGTCGAACGAGACGCACGCCCTACGAACGACACGCATCGCGAGTCCGAGCATCACGGACTCGTGTGCAACCAGCTGACAAAACGTCAGCGGGGAGCCGAAAGGGCGAACGAGCTACTCGTTCTTCCCGCGCTCGTCGTCCGGAGCGTCGTCGGGCACTTCGTTGACGCTCGGGTACTTCATGATGTCTTTCCGGGCGATTTTCCACGCCTTCTGGACGATCCAGGAGAGCGAGCGGTCTTGCCGCGCGGCCTCCTCTTGGATCTCCTTCAACATCTGCTCGGGAAAGTAGAGGCTTTGCTTACGCTTGTCAGAGCTGGCCATAGTTCGGCAGTCTTCCCGCCATCATGCGGCAAAGTCGCACCTGAGAGTAGGCTTCCGCAGGCGCGGTTGTCAACTTCAGAACGCTGCAACCGCGGCGAAATCGGGCGCTCATGCTCCGATTTCTTCGCTTTTTCCAGGCGACGCAGCGGGGGCGGGATCTCGCGGCGTGTTGGCACCACCTCGACCCCTCGACACGCTGCGTCAGAGCAAGCGTGAGCATCTCGTCGCCTCGACGACGATTCCACTGCCTTCGGGGCGGCTCAGCGTCGATGGCCGACCGTCGCTCGAAGCTCGTCGATGTGCTCGGGGGTACCGATTGCGATCAACGTTTGCCCCGGCTCGATCGCGAGGTCCGGCGGCGGCACGTGAACGACGTCGCCGTCGGGCTGCCGCACGGCCATGACGAGCACGCCGGCACGCTCGCGGAAGTTCGCGGAGCCGAGCGTCATCCCCACGACGTCGCCCCCGGGGCCCACGGTCGCTTCCTCGATGCGCAGCCGCGCCTCTTTGTCGCGCAGCATCTCGTCGAGAAAGCGGACGACGTGGGGGCGAAGCAGCTCTGAGGCCAGCCGCATGCCGCCGATCATGGTGGGGGCGACCACGGCGTCGGCGCCCGCGCGGCGCAGCTTGTTTGCGGCTGAAGGTCCGACCGCTTTGGTGACGATGCGCAGCTTCGCGTTCGTTTGGCGGGCGGACACGACGACGAACATGTTCGTCTTGTCGTCATCGAGCGTGGCCACGACGCCGCGTGCACGCTGAATTCCGGCCTTCGAGAGGATCTCGTCGTCGGTCGCGTCGCCATGCAGCACCAGCACGCCGCGCTCGCGGAGCTCGTCAAGCACGTCGAGCCGCTCATCGATTGCGACCACCGATTCGCCGACGGCCAACAGTTCGTTGATGACGTGCAGGCCGGTGCGGCCAACACCACACACGATGTAATGATTGCTGATCTCCTGCATGCGCTTGTTGTCCCGCTTGAACCGACGGACGTTGTTGAAGTCGCTCTCGACAAAGAAGCTGGTGATCGCGGAGACGACGTACAGGTTGGCCGAGATGCCGAACGTCAGCAGCAGGAGCGTCCATTCGCGTCCCCACGGCACATGGTCGAGGTCGAGGACCTCCTCGAAGCCGACCGTCGTGATCGTGATCGCGGTCATGTAGATGCAGTCGGCGAGCGACCACATGCCGGGCTCGGCGCGGTGACCCACGTACCAGTAGCCAGCCGACCCGACGGCGATGACGAGTACGAGCACGCCCATGGCGAAGAACAAGCGCCGCCGGGCCGCTTCGTAGCTGCGGACGGGATCGATCTGGCCGGAGGGGTCCATGCCGGGAGTGCGATGATGACACGTGCGACGGCCGAGGGAAGAGGCGCAGGTCGCCCCCGTGGTAGGCTGCGACGCCGATGAAGCCGGTGCTCTTCACGCTGCCGGGCCTGGGCTGGGAGATTCAGGCCTACGGATTCTTCGTCGCCGTCGCGTTGGTGGTGGCGTGGGCCTCCACGCTTCGCCTGGCTCGAGCCGATGGCTTCGACCCGCAGCGCTTGGGGCCCGTGTTCGTCGCGGCCGCGGCGGCTGGCCTGATTGGCGCGCGCGCGGCGTGGGTGCTGCAGCACCCCGCTGCGTTCGACGGCGTCCGTTCGCTGATGACCCTGCGCGCGGGCACGTTGGCCCCGTTCGCAGGGACCTTGGTCGCGCTCGTCGTCAGTGGGGCGTGGGTGTCTCGGATGAAGGTCCCCGTGTGGGCCTGGTACGACCTGCTCGCGCCCGCCATGGCGCTCGGCGTCGCGTTCGAGCGCTTCGGTGCGCTGCTCGCCGGAACGGGCTTCGGCCGCTATGCCCCAGACGCCGCGCTCTCGATCCGCTTTCCCGCGGGCTCGCAGGCGTTCGACGCCCATCGCCACGCGCTCGCGAACCTGATGCGCTCGGGGGCGACCGAGTCGCTTCCCGTCCACCCCGTGCAGCTGTACGCGGCGGTCCTCGGGCTGGCCGGGCTGGGGCTGTGCGTTGCGCTCCGCGGCCGACGTCGGTTCAGCGGCCAGGTCTTCTTGGCCTTTTCGATGTACTACGTCGCGGTCCGGTCCTTCGTGGAGGAGTTCCTGCGTGCCGACGCGCCCGCGGCGGTTGCCGGTCCCCTCAACGGTGGTCAGATCAGCGCTGCGGCGATGCTGCTGGTCCTGTGGGTGGTCTACGCGGTCCGCTCGCGTCGGGCGGCTGCAGGGGATGACGGTGTCGCCGTGCCGAAGCCGGGACCGGCCTCGACGTCGCCCGGCCCGAGGAAGCCACGCAAAAAGAAGAAGGGGTCGCGATGAGCCGGGCCGTCGTGTGCATTCATGGGGCGTTGCGCTCTCGCGCCGGGATGCTCCCCACGGCCGCGTACCTTCGCAGGCTGGGGTTCGACGCGCGAACCTTCGGCTACCCGACCCGCCGGGGCTCGCTCGAGGACCACGGGCGCCGCCTCGATGCCTTCGTCCGCGATTGGCTGCCGGACCCGCTGCCGCCCCTGGGCTTCTTGACGCACTCGATGGGCGGCTTGGTCGTGCGCGCATGGCTGGCCCAGCGATCCGACGCCTTCGACGTTCGGGTGGCCATGCTCTCGCCGCCCAACCAGGGCTCCGCGCTCGCGCGGGCCAACGAGCGCAATCCGTTGTTCCACGTTCTCTACGGCCAGGCCGCGCGCGCGCTCGGCGTGCCCGACCTCCCGCCGGTTCCGGCCAACGCGAAGGTCCTTGTGCTCGCGGGTGGTCGCGGCACGAAGGAAGGGTACAACCCGCTGCTCGACGGGGACGACGACGGCGTGGTGGCGGTCGAGGAGATGGGCCTGCCGGATGCACCGCCGGAGTTCGTGGGCGGTATGCATGCGGTCTTGCAGTGGACCCCGTCGATTTTGCGACGCGCCGCCGATTTCTTGGGGGCCGCGTGAGCGTGCTGGCGCTGCTCGGCTCTTTGGTCCTGGCGTGGGTGGCCGCCGCCGTACTGCTCGATGCGTCGGGACGCCGCGCGCCCGCGCCGGGCCGGGCCTATGACGCGATCGTGGTGCTCGGCTGCCGCGTCTTCCCCAGCGGCGCGCCCTCGACCGCGCTGCGAGAGCGCGTGAAGCTTGCGGTCGCGCTGTACGAGAGCAATCGGGCGCCGCTGGTGATCACCACCGGCGGCACGGGGGACTCCGGCCACGCCGAGGCCGAGGTCGCTGCAGCGCTCGCGATCCAGCTGGGCGTTCCGCGGAAGGCCGTCCACATGGAGTCGCGCTCCACGTCCACGCAGGAGAATGCACGGTACTGCGCGATGCAGGTCCCCGCACGCGACGTGTTGCTGGTGACGGACGCCTATCACGCGTTTCGAGCCCGGCGGGTGTTCGCGCGCTTCTTCGACACCGTCCACTCCGCGGGCTCGGTTCATCCCAACGCGCGCCTGCGGATCAAGGGCGCGCTCCGGGAGGTCGTCGTGCTGTTCGGCTACGCATTCATGCGCTGGCTCTGAGCGCTCAGTCGCCGTCGCACGTTGGCCGGCAGCTCTCGTTGTGTCGCCGGACGCCGCGGGCGGCATCCTCTGCAGCAAAGTCGTCTTGGAGCACGGTGCCCGGCGCGACGTCGGCGCGCAGGTGCAGCGCGGAGGCGAGGCGCGGAAGGTGAGCCCCGAACCGGTCGCGAAGGGCGGCCGCGTTGCGGCGCATCGTGTACACGCTGACCGGGGCTGCGTCGGCCGTACACACGAGCGTCGTCTCGTACTCCCGTTCGGAGACGAAGCCGTAGTCGTGAGCGAAGACCGAGGCGAACGTCGTCCGGTCGTCGGCGTAGCGAGCCGCCCGGTTGTGAAGGTTGGCGACCACGACGCCGCCCGGACGCAGCCGCCGACGGCACGCTTCGTAGAACGTACGCGTACGCAGGTGGTAGGGGACCGAGGTGCCTCGGAACGCGTCGAGGATGAGCATGTCAACGTCTGCGGCCGAGGACTGCTCGACGAACAGGCGGCCGTCACCGACGTGGGTGCGGTAGCGCGGGTCGTCGGGAATCTCGAAGTACTTGCGCGCGAGCCGGACCACCTCCGGGTCGATGTCCACCGCATCGATCTCCACGCCGGGAAGTCGGGCGAACAGGTAGTTGCTCAGCTGCCCACCGCCGACGCCGACCATCAGGATCCGCGCGGGCCGGGGCTGCACGAGCAAGCCGGCGCTCATCGTGCGGAACACGTCGAGGTCGAGGGCGGTGGGGTCGTCGAGGTCGATGCGGGACTCGATCAACCACCGGCCGCCCTGCACGAAGTACATCGTGCGCACCGACCCTGCCTGCGTGATGACGACCTCGTTGTAGGCTGAGGTCGCCCGCTCGAGTTCGCGTTCTTGAGGCGCGCCTGCGCGAGCGCGGGTCGTCGCGAGCAGCGCCGCGGCGCCGCCGAGGAAGGCGCGCCGGGAGGGACTCACGACGCCGCGCTGCCGCTGGACTGCGCCGCGCGCTCGGCCGCCAGCTTCTTTTGGTAGCGACCCTGAATGATGTCGACGATGACCAGCACCACGATCGAGAAGTAGAAGGTCGTCTTGGACAGCGGTTCGACGTGGTAGCCGAACAGCGTCAGCGACGCCTTGTGACCGCCTTCGCCGAGCAGAACGATGCCGACGATCAGCAGAATGAACAGCCCGAGGACCTCGTATTTGCGGTTCTTCTTGAGGAACTCCGAGACGTGGTCGGCCAAGAAAAGCATGGCCAGGCCCGAGCCGATGATCGCGAGGGCGAGCACCGGGAACACGTCGGTGATCGCCAGCGCGGAGAGGATGGAGTCGAATGAGAAGATCAGGTTCATCAGCACGAGCATCGCGATGACCTGACCGGCGGTTTTGGAGCCCTCGCCGGAGTTGTCTCCCTGCACATCGGCGGTGATGTCCTCGATGGCCATCATGTGGCTGATCTCCTTGACCGCCGTGTACATGATGAACCCGCCGCCGAAGAGGAAGACGATCACCGAGAAGTTGAACGACCCCTGGATGGGCCCGCTGTTGATCTCGAAGAAGGGCGCCTTGAGCCGCTCGATGAGGCTCACCATCAAGAACAGCAAGACGATCCGAAGGCCGATCGCGATCAGGATCGCGTTGCGACGCACCTTCGCCTGGTCCTTTGGCGGCGCGCGCTTCGACTCGATCGCGATGTACAGCAGGTTGTCGAAACCGAGGACGGCCTGCAGAAAGAGCAGCACGGCCAGGTTGCCGAGGTTCGTCAGCGTGAAGAGGTCCATGACGGTCGCGCACCACTATGCAAGAGGTCGGCGCGCCGCTCCAGGGGGTTCGCGAGGCGGCCCGAGATCGGCCATCATCGTAGGGGCGGGACGGTGTGGCTGAGCGCGAACGAGTTGGGGCCACCACGGAGCATTCGGGCGCTGGAGGGCCGATGGCGGCCGCGGGTGGGCTCACCGTCCGGGCTTTGGCCACCGGGGCGCTGCTCGGGGCTGTGCTCGGCGTGGCCAATCTCTACGTTGGGCTGAAGGTCGGCTGGAGCGTTGGCGTGGTGGTGACCGCTGCCGTTTTGGGCAGCGGATGGATCCGGGTTCTGCGGAGGATCTCGCCGCGCGTGCGACCGCTGGGGCGCGTCGAAGGGGCCGCACTGGCTTCGACGGCGTCCGCTGCCGGGTACTCCACGGGGGCCTCGCTCGCCTCCGCTGCGGCGGCGTACGCCATGCTCACCGGGCACCATCCGCCGCTACCGTGGTTGATGGCCTGGGTGCTTGTGGTGGCGGCACTCGGCGTTGCGCTGGCGGTCGCGCTTCGTCCGAGTGTGCTCGAGCGCGACCGCCTGCCGTTTCCCTCGGGGCGGGCTGCGGCAGAGGTCCTCACGCGGCTGCAAGCCGGCGGCGGACCCGAGGCGCGGGTGCTCGTCGGCGCTGCCGCAGTGGCCGCGCTGATCGCCTGGGCGGTGCAGGGGCCGTCGTGGGGGGCGTGGCCGCGGTCGCTCGCGCTGCCGTCCACGATGCCGCCGCTGGCATGGATCGCTGGCAGCGTTGGGGGCCTGGGCTGGGCGCTGTCGACCGGGTTGCTCGCTCCGGCCGCGGGCGCGCTCGTCGGACCTCGGATCGCCGCCTCGCTTCTCGCGGGGGCGGTGTTGTGCTTCGCGCTCGGGCCCCTCGTACCGGGTCCTCTGCAGGGCCTCGCGACCTATCCGGACGTGGCCCGCTGGAGCGTCTGGCCGGGCAGCGCGGCGATGGTGGTCGCGGGCACGCTGAGCCTGTGGACACGGTCGCCGGGTCGGGTCGTGGAGCCGGCCTCCGGCGGCGTACGGATTCCGCGGGCCGCCGTCGGGTCGATCGTTGCGCTCGTCGTCGCGATTGGCGTCGTCCAAGTCATGGGCTTCGACGTGCCGGTGGCCTTGGCGGCGGCGTCGGGGGTGCTCGCGCTGGGCTTGGCCGTGGTCGCGGCGAAGGTCACCGGAGAGACGGACGTTGGACCCGCGGGACCGTTGGGCAAGGTCGCTCAGCTCGCGCTGGGGCCGCTGGGTGGTGCGGCGACGAACGTGATGGGGGCTGGCGTCAGCGCGGCCGCAGCTGCGAGCGCGGCTGACATGCTGACCGACTTCAAAATGGGTCAGGAGCTTGGTGCAGCCCCTCGCATACAGCTGCGCGCGCAGGCGCTCGGCGTCGTCGTGGGCGTGGTGGTGGTGGTGCCGGCGTTCGTCTGGATCGTCGTGCCCGACCCAGCCGTGCTCGGCTCGACGCAGTGGCCCGCGCCGGCTGCGTCCGTGTGGACCGCGTTCGCCCGGGTCGCGGTGCAGGGCCGGGCGGCGCTGCCCCCAGGAGCGCTCGTCGCAATGGGGCTGGCCGGCGTGGTCGCGGCGCTGCTGGTCGTGGCGGGGCGACGCTGGAGCTGGATGCCCAGTCCTTTGGCGATGGGGCTGGCGTGCGTGCTTCCGCCGGGGACCTCGGTAGCCATGGCCCTGGGCGCGGCCGCGGGCGCGTGGCTGGGGTCGCGAAACGGCACGGCGTGGGTTGCAGCGGCCGCCGGGGGCGCGATCGCAGGGGAATCGATGACCGGTGTGTTCGGGGCGCTGCTGCAGGCGGCGACACAAATTTCGGCCGGGTCGTGATCAAAACCGTCCGCGGGCGAACAACCCCTGCATGTTCACCCACGTTCGCACCCTCGCTGCCGTGGCAGCCGTCGGCCTCGCGCCGGCTTGCATCATCGTGACCGACGACCCCACCGCCGACACCGACGACGAGATGTCGTCCGCGGGGGATGCGGAAACCACCGCCGATGACGACGCGGGCGCGGAGGACGGGGCGGACGAAGGCAGCAGCGGGGGCGATGAGGGGGGAGACGGCGGCTCAGTCGACGACCCCGCCCCGGACTGCACGGAGCCCGGCTCGTGTGGCTGCGAGGGCTGTCCGAACAGCGAGCTGCCCACCGACGACATCAACGCTGGCTCGGTGACCTCATGGACGTTTGCTGGGATCGTCAACGGGGCACAGGGCGATGGCACCTTCTTCATCGAGGGGGCGGACGGCCAGACGTTCGGTGGCCTCATCCCGACCGACGACGCCGGCGCGTTCTCGTTCACGGCGCCGCTGTTTTGCGGAGAGCAGCTCGTCAAGTGCGTGTGGTCGAACGACGCCGGCCAGTACGTGCTGGTGACGCGGGTCATCACCGAGGACTGCATCGAGCCCGACATTCGCGTGGGCCTGAGCTGGACCGAGCTCGGCGATGACTTCGAGCTTCACCTCGTCCGCCCCGGCGGTCAGATCAACACCGAGGACGACTGCACCTGGACCACGTGCGTCGGCTCGAGTCCGGACTGGGGGGAGCCCGGCGACCCGAACGACGACCCGCGCAAGGACGTCGACAACACCGGAGCGTACGGACCCGAGAACATCGTGCTCGCCTCTCCGGAAGCGGGCACGTACACGGTGCTGGTCGAACATTGGTCGAACGGAGACCCGATGTCCCCGGGCACCGTCACGTTCAACGTCGACGGAGAAACCACCGTCGTCGAGATCGGTGCCCTCGCACCTCGAGAGGTCTGGACTGCAGGGACGATCGAGTGGCCCAGCGGGACCGTGACGACCAGCCAAGAGGTGTTCGACTGCAGCGAGAGCTGGTCGAGCGGCTGCACGGCCCCGCTGCCGTAGCGGGAGGCGGCTCAGCGGCCCATGAGCGCGTTCCTGGGCGGCCGTGGTCTCGCGCTGCATCATGCGGACGACGATCCCGGCGCTCAGCTCGACGCCCGCACGTTCCACCTCGAGGCTCGTCCACCGCGGCGACCACGAGGGCGTGCTTGTGCGCATCGAACAGCTCCGTGACGACGCGGCCGCGTTCCCGCCGCGAAGGGAGCCCACGCCCCGCACCAGCGACTCGAGGAGGCCGAGGCGGCGCTGGATCCCCCGCCGGTAGCCCCCGAGCACCCGTCCAGGTTTGCGAGCGTGCCCGAGCCCAGGCGCGACGTGGCCTGAGGCAGCGGGCTGAGCACCAGGGGCGGCTAGACCACTTCGAGCGACGTAGAGCGCTTGGTCGGACTGGGCGCGCTCGTTTCGTCGGTGGGTTCGTAGAATTGCGCGTACCACTTGCGCAGCTTCATGATCGAGCCGTCGCCGTCGCAGAGGACCGGACGTGAGTGGTACTCCTTGTGCTCCCAGATCTGCATGTCCTCGCGGTACGTCTTCATCATCTGCCAGGTGATGAACTTGCGGAGCACGCGCGAGTAGCCGGGAATGCTCGTCTTCTTCATCATCACCGTCAGCCGGTGATTCGTGTACTCGTCGTCGACCGGGACGATCGAGCTGAAGACGAAGGCTCGTGCGCCTCCGGGCAGGGTGGGGAAGTGTAGATAGTGGAAGCCGGGCTCCACGAGGTGGAACTCAATCTTGAAGTTCAGCTCGGTGCCGAAGCGGTGGACCGACGAGACCTGGTCCACGCGCAGCTCGTCCCGCTCGCGGAAGAACTTGTTGGTCGGCATCGCGTGGCCGTGCACCGCCCAGAAGTGCGGGCTGTCGACCGAGTTCTCCATGATGTCCTGACCGTGAATCCGAATCCTGAACTCGAACGTCTTGGGATCGAGGTACTCCGAGGGGTCGAAGTCGTAGATCGGTGGCAGGTCTTTATCCGGGGCGGTGCCTTCCTTGTCCCGGTACATGAAGATCAGCCCGTACTTCTCAACCACCGTGTAGGCGGCTACGCGAGCCCGTCTGGGGATCTTCTTCGCGTACGCGATGCCCGTGCAGGCGCCGGTTCGGTCGAACTCCCATGCGTGGTAGGGGCACTGCACCGAGTTCCCCTTGACGCAGCCACCCTCGGAGAAATGGGCGCCCAGGTGGGGGCACACGTCGTCGATGACGCCGACCGTGCCGTCTTCTCCGCGGAAGAGCGTGTACTCGCGGCCGAACTGATGGACTTTCTTGAGCTCGCCTCGGCGAAGGTCCTTGCTCCACGCGATCTGGAACCAGCCCTCGGTGAAGGCCGGGATGTCGTAGCGGCGAGCCGGTGCGGACGTCATCGGACTTGTCGAATACCGCTTCGACGTGTCGTATTTCAAGGCGCGGTGCGGGTGCGCGCGTTCGCCTCAGATTCGGATTCGGAGTCCGCTGGCTACAGGTCGCGGAGTGCTCGACGGATGTCGCGCCGCGTCTCGCGCTGGTCTGACCGACGGCGTCGCTTCTGGCGGCGGTTTTCTTTTTGGGCCGCAATCGCCCGGCTGGCACACATCCTGATCTGCTGCTTCATGTTCTTACGATCGCGGGTGATCGCGCGGCGCGGGTGGCGAATGCCGAAGGTCAGCATGCCGGGGACCCAGCCGCGCGCGTACTCCAGCATGTACGTCGGCGTCTCGGTCGAGTAGACGCGGTGCCCGCCGTGCGGCAGGTAGGCCCACGTGCCGGGCTCGCGCTCCTGGTCGGCGTGCTCATGCTCTTCGAAGTCGTGCATCAGGCCGGTGAACACGAAGTCGTGGACTTCGGCGGGGTAGCGCCCCGAGTAGCCGTTGACCTCGATCGGGGCGCCGACGATGAGCAGGTATTCGTCGAAGGCGCAGTACATCGAGCGGATGTGCGTGGTCGCGCCCCCGGCGAAGTTGAACACGTAGTGCTCGGGCCAGATCGAGCGGTCGAGCTCGTACGCCTCGGCGATGTTCGCCTCGAGTGAAGCGATGATCGTCGTCGCGTCCGAGGGGTTCTCCTCGACGGTCCGCTGGACGAGCGCGTGAAGCTCGTTGGGATGGAAGTGGTAGTCGTGCATGTCCGCGAGGCAGCCCGGCACCTTCTTCGAGGGCTGTACGCCGCAGTACGCAAACTGGGGGGTCTCGAGCGCTCGGTCCGCGGTGGCGTCGAGGCAGGCCAAGCGATGCCGCGCGGCCTCCAGGCCGGCGCACGTCTCCAAGGCGAGGGACGAGAAGCGGCGGTCGGCGGCGTGCGACATGCAGTCGATCGCGTCGTCTTCGTTCGACTCGGCGGCGCAGGCATCGATCGCCTCGGGCACGAATTGCCACCCTTCGAGCACGGTGGTGCACCACGCCGCGCCGTCGAACGCGGCGCAGCCCTGGGCGGGCTCGACGGACTCGGGGTCCAGCGGCGCGGTCTCTGCGAGCTGCCGGGTCGCGAAAGCCTCGGGCTTGCCGGGCGCCTTGCGGACGTTGCGTCGGCTGTCGCTGCAGCCGACGGCCGTGACGGCGCAGAGGAAGGAGAGTCCGAGGGCGTGCCTCACGCGGCGCAGACTACATGGAATCGGTGTTCTGCGCGGGCGAGCGAGGCCACCCTCAGGCGGACGCGGCTCGAAGCGCCTCCGCAAAGGCTCTGGCGTCCACGAAGCGGTGTCGCGGGTTCTTGGCGAGCGCGCACAGGCAGACGCGGTCGAGCGCCTCGCTGATGCCGGGGACGCGTCGCGATGGCGGCGTCGGCTGGGCGTGGACGTGCTTTCGAAGCAGCGCAGTCGGATCGGTGTCCTCGAACGGAGGCCGCCCGGTCAGCGCGAAGTACAGCGCGGCCCCCAGCGCGTAGACGTCCGCGCTCGGCGTGGCGGGGTCTCCTTGCACGACCTCGGGCGCCATGTATGCGGGGGTGCCGGCGACGTACCCCGTAGAGGTGAGCCCCGGCTCGTCATCCCGGGCGCTGCGGACGATGCCGAAGTCGAGCACCTTGATCACGTCGGGTTCGCCACCGAGCGTGGTGACGAACAGGTTGTCCGGCTTGACGTCGCGATGGATGAGGCCGTGCGCATGGGCTTCGGCCAAGGCGCGGGCCGCCTGGTCCAGCATGGCCGCCGCGCGCCGCGGTGGCAGCGGGCCGACGCGCTGCACGAGGTTGCCGAGCGACTCTCCGTCGAGCAGCTCCATCGCGTAGTACCAGAGCCCGTCTTCGCTCACGCCGTGGCTGAAGATCCGGATCGTGTTCGGGTGTCGCAGCTCGGCCGTGGCCAGGATCTCCCGTTCGAAGCGACGGACCGCGGCGGGGTCGTTGTCGATGGGCCGAAGGACCTTCAGCGCGACGTCGCGGCGCAGTTGCTCGTCCCGGGCGATCCAGACTTCGCCCATGCCGCCGCGACCGATCAGCTCTCGCAGCTTGAAGCGCCCCAGGCTGCGCGAGGTGAAGACCTGCCGACGAAGCGCCCACGCGTTGTGGCTGCCGATGACCAGCAGCATCCACGCGCCGCTGATCAGCATGCCGTAGAAGAAGTACGTGCCGCGGGCGGTGGCGCTGCCCCACTGGGCGGCGACCTCGGGCACGCAGCACGACGCGATGCCGACGACGAGCGGGTTGAGCAGCGCCGGGATGCCCAGCCGCCACACGCCGTCCTGCCAGCGGTGCGGCAGCACGGCCGCGCGCCCGATCAGCACGAGCACGATGAAGGCGTGGTAGGGGCTCTGCAGGCCGCCAGCGACCACGCACATGCCGCTGAGACTGCCCGCCGTGGCGACCATCATCACCAGGTCGAGGACCATGATGTGTCGCGGGGTGGGGTGCTCCGCGCGGCGCAGCACCGCCCACGCCAGCAGCAGCGGGAGCATGCCCAGGCCGCGCAAGACGACGAAGGGCATCACCGAGGAGGGGTGGACCCATGTCGCGACCACGGCGTCGACCGCGAAGAATGCGACCCAAAGCACCACGGCCATGGGCAAGAGCGCGCGCATTCGACCCACGGCGGCCGTATGGTCGACGTGGGCGAGGTAGCGCCCGCGGTCCGCCAGAACGCCCGCATCGGCGCGAATTGCAGGAAGCCCCGACCGGTGGGTCGAGGCTTCGTCGCCCTGCGGCCACCGCTGCGTCTGCACGACGGCGGTGGGGTCGACGGATGGTGTCGACGAGGGCTGCGAGCCGTTCACGCCGCCCCTACGAGGGAGGGGCGAGAACGGATCACATTCTCTTACTCGACGGTGAGGTCGAAGGTGACGTCAACGTCGACGTCGCCCGCGATGTCCGAGCCGCCCTGGAAGATCATGGGAAGGTCCGCGGTCTTCTGGGGCTCGTCGTTGATCTGCGGGAGGTGGCGGAGCATCACGCTGAGCTCGCCGACGCCCGCTGCGTTCGTGGTGATGGTGTTGGACAAGCCGACGGGGAGGTCGTCGCCGACCGCGTTGTCGGCGTAGTCGCTCTCGACGTCCGCGTAGGCGTGCGTCACGAGGTTGCCACCGGCGGACGCGGGTCCGTCGACGTCGCCGTAGACCAGCACGAAGTGCTCTTCGGCTTCTTCTGCAATCTCCGCGGTGACGTCCTCTGCGGGATCTTCGAGCTCGTTCAGCACCTCGAACGTCATCGTGTACGTGGTGTCGGCTGCGAGCGTGATCGGCTCCGACGTGCCCGAAGCACCACCGTCGCCGTCGAGGTCTTGGAACGTCGCCGTGACGGTGTCCGCGGTGTCCGAGGTGAACGTGAGGGTCACCGTCGTAATGACCTCGGTCTCTTCGTTTCCGTCGTGGCTGTGGCCGTCGTCGTCGCCTTCGTCGTCGTGACCTTCGGTCTCGTCGCCGTGGTCATCGTGACCGTCGGTGTCGTGACCTTCGGTCTCGTCAGCGGAGTCGTTGCCCTCGGCGTCCTCCGAATCGCAGGCGAGGGGGGCCATTGCGAGCGCACTGCAAACCAGGAGCGTCTTCCAGTTCATGATGGGGCAGAGGCTTATGCAATCCGTTGGCAAATGCAACGACTTTTGTCTTGCATAGGGCCTGCTATTTCGGGCTGTGTCCAGCGCGATAGGATTGCTGTTGCAGTTAGCTTGCATTTATAAAGTCGCGATGCTGCGTTGGCTCATCATCGGTGGCGGGCCGCAAGGCGTCCACATCGCCGCTGCGCTGCAGGCGGGGGCGTCGGTGGCGCCGAATGAGCTTCGGATCGTGGATCCCGGGGATTCCCTGCTCGAGGTCTGGAACCAGCGCGCGGCCACCGTCGGCATGAGCCACCTGCGTTCTCCGGCCGTACACCACGTCGACGCCGACCCGTGGTCGCTGCATCGCTTTGCCGAGTCGTGGACGCCGGACGACGCGGTGAGCCCGTTCGCCGGTCCCTACGCGCGCCCATCCACCACGCTGTTCGCGGCCCACGCCAGCGCGGTGATCGAGGCGCGCGGCCTCGACGCGCT
>JBCCQM010000033.1:0-52334 GCA_039024335.1 Myxococcota bacterium | reverse complement strand
CGCAGCTGGTCGGTCGCGTCCCCGCCCAGCGCGTGCCCCTCGGGGCCGCGCGGCGACTCCATCGGCAGCCCGTACCCGCGCAGCAGGCTCGTCAGGCGCTCGGCGTGGGTGAGGTTCGGCGCCGAGATCACGACCTTCCAGGCCGGGCCCTCGGTCTCGTCGTCGGACCCCCGGGTCAAGCGGCGGATATGGTCGACGACCGGCCGAATGATCTCCCCGTCCTTGCGACCGCGCGCGGCCTCCAGGTCGAGACGGAGTCGGGCCGAGCGCTCCGCCTCCACGCCGATCGTGGGCCTCTCGTCGGCTTCGCTGCCGACGGTGTCGACCCGAGACGCGGCGACCGGCTGCGCGGTGAGCTGCTGCTGCAGCGCTTGGGGGTCGACGAAGAACGCGTCCACGCCGGCCACCAAGTTGTGGCCCGCCTTGGCGCGCTCGTACTCCTCGCAGGCCTCTTCATCGAGCTTCTTGGCCAGCCCGAGGAGCGCCTCGGCGTCCTCGACGAACCAGGTGGCCTGCTCGAGGTAGGTCCACAGCGGGTCCATCTGATCGTGAAAGGCGGGCGCGAGCGCATCGATCCCGAAAAAGTCGACGCCCTTCTCCAGGTTCTCGCAGACCTGTCGCGTCTTGCTCGACGGCGCCGTGACGTGGTCGGCGATCTGCAGCACCGCGGGACGCAGCGGCGTGCCACGGGTCACGATGGTCTCGCGAACGGGGTCCACCACGCACGACTCGACCTCGCGCAGGCTACGCTGCGATTCCGGGTCGAACATGCGCATCCGCTCGATCTCGTCGCCGAACCACTCGATGCGCAGTGGAAAGCGGTAACGCGGGACGAACACGTCCATCACGCCCCCGCGCACGGCGAAGGTGCCGGGGTCTTCGACCACGTCCACGCGGTGGTAGCCGGCCGCAAGCAGCTGCGTGACCGCGTCGTCGCGATCGATCTCCGTGTCGGTGGACCACGCTCGCTGAACCCGGGCAAAGGCGTCAGCCGGCATGACGCGCCGCTGCATCGAGCGTACGCTGGTGACCACGAGCGCGGGCGGCTCCTCCCCAAGCAGTCGACCCAGGGCGCTCAGGCGGGCCGCGACCTGGCGGGGATCCGCCGAGACGTCGGCGTACGGGGAGACGTCGAGCTCGGGGATGAACAGAATGTCGCCGTCTTGCGTCCGCTCGTTCGGCTCGACCCCCAAAAAGAAGGCCGCGTCGCGCACGATGGATCGCGCCGACGCGTCGTCCGCCGCAACGATGACCACCGGACCCTCGCGCAGCGGATGCCGGGCCGCCCGGGCGAGACAGAGGGCCCGCACCGGTCCGTCGGCACCGAGCAGCCGCAGCGATTGCCCGCCGATGAGGGCTTCGGCGACGCGAGCCGCTGCACGTTCGGGAGGGAGGCGGAGCATGGGGGGGCGCAGGCTACCCGAAGTCGCGGCGGCTGCACGTCACGCGCACCCTGCTCGGCCCCCGTGCGACCGCGACATGCGCCGTGAGCATTGTGGCGAGGGCTGCTACGCTGAGGCGGTGAACTGGGACGGCCGCGGTGGGCTCTCGTCGCTTCGCCCGCGCCTCGCGTGGGTCGGGACCCTCGCGCTCGCGCAGAGCCTGCTCGGCTGCACGCCGCCCGCGGCCCAGACCACGGATCCGAACGTCCCGATTCAAGCGGACGGTCCCGCCATGACGTCGGCCGATCCGGGGGCGCCCACACCCGCGCCAGGCCCGCGCTCGGGTTCGCTCGATGCCGCGACCGCGCAGCAGGAGGCCGCCCGCATCCTCGAGCAGGTTGCTGCCGCCCGGGAACTCGACGTCACGCAGCCCGTAGACGTCACCGTCGCCAGCAAGGCCGAGATTCGCGAATACGCGAAGTCGAACATGTACGAGTACACCACCCCCGAAGAGCTCGCGCTTCAGGGAAGGATCAGCGCCAGCTTGGGCGTCATCGCCAAGGGGGCCAGCCTGGAGCAGGTCCTGCTCGACGCGCTCGAAGACGGCGTGCTCGGGTTTTACGACCCCAAGAAGAAGACCCTTTTCATCGGCGACTACGTTTCAACGGGTCTGCTCAGCCAGGTGGTTGGGCACGAGATCGCCCACGGACTGCAGGACATGCACTTCGGCCTCGAAGAACGCACCGCCCCCACGCGGCACCGCTCCGACGCGGACGAAGCCGAGCGCTACCTGATCGAGGGCGGCGCGCAGGCGGCGTACCTCGCGTGGGTCAGCGGCGCGGACGGACTGGCGATGATCGACGACGCGGTCCTCGAGGCGATGGTCAACCAAACGCTCGAGCTGGTCGGCATCATGGATCCCGCCGCCGTGCTCACCCGCAGCCTGCATCTTCCGTACTCCGCCGGCACGGCCACCGTCGTGCGTACCGTGGTCGAGGACGGCTGGAGCACCATCGACGCGCTGTACGACGACCCGCCCACCACGACCGAGCAGATGCTGCACGTCGACAAGCTCAAGAAGCGCGAGCCCGCCGTGCCCGTCGCCTTCGAGCATGACGCCGTCGCGACCGCGCTGGGCAAAGACGTGGTCTGGCACGACCAGGTCGGCGAAGCGCAGCTGCTCGCCATCCTGGCCGACGTCGAGCCGGCCTCGGTCGCGCGCCGCTGTGCGGCCGGCTGGGGTGGAGACGCGATGCTTGCCCTGGAGCGAGACGGTGCACCGATGTCGGTCGTCATCGCGATGGCCATGGACAGCCGCGGCGAGGCCGAAGAGCTCGAGCCGGCGCTGCGCAAGTACGTCGACGAACGCATCGGCACCGACGCGATGCTCGTCCGCAAGCGCGACACGCTGCTCCTGGTCACCGGACTCGCCGAGGACGCCGACCGCGACGCCGTCGGAAAAGCCCTGTGGTCCGCGGTCAGCGTTGGCAAGGCGGCTCTCAAAAAGAAGGACGCGGGGTGAGTCGCATCGACGTGCTGCTGGCCGCCGTCCAGCGCCGCGAGCGGTTTGCCGACGCGGCGAGGGTCCTTGCACGGTGGGGATTGCCCGCGGGGCTGTGGCTGGCCGCGGGCGCGCTCGCAGGCATCCGGCTGCTCGGATGGCCGCCTGCCGTTCTGTGGCTCTGCGCCCTGCCCGTTCCCAGCATCATCGGATGGGCTGCCCTTCGCCCCAAGGCCCTGCGGGTCACCGCCCGCCGCGTCGACGAACACTACGGGCTCGGCGATCAACTCGGCTCCGCGCTCGAGTTCCGCACCCGGCCCCCCACCTCCGAAGACCCTCGGACCGAAGCGCTCGCCACCTTGTTCGCGCAGCAAGCCGAAGACGCCGCCGGTGGTCTCGACCCCAAGCCCGTCGTACCGCTGCGCGTCCCGGGCCCCCGCTGGGTCGACGGCGCCGGCGTGGCCGCGCTCGTGGCCGCAGCCCTCATCCCCAAGCCCACCGCGGAGCAGGCGGTCGGCGGCCCTTGGGACCTCGCCGCCCTCGAGCGCCCCGCCGAAGGCAGCAGCTCGGGCATCGACATGGCGATGGCCGAGCCCCTTCGCCAAAACCTCCGCGCCCTGACCGGGGACGAAGATGAGGTGGCCGCCATCTCCAAGCGCATGCTCGAGATTCTCGACGCCCTCGAGGAGGGCACGATGGACCGCGCCGAAGCGCTCGAAGAGCTCGAGCGGCTCGAGGCGGCGCTCGCCGACGCCGAACAGCAGCTGCAGGTCGACCTCGAGGAAGACCCCGGCATGCTCGCCGACTCGGTGCGCGACCTCGCGGACGCCCTGCAGGAGCACGAGATCACCGAAGAGGCCGGCAACGCGTTCGAGCAGAAGTCGCCCGAAGACGCCGAGAAGGCGCTGAGCGACGCCGCCGAACAAGCCGAGGCCACCGGTGCCGAGGCGCAAGAGGCCATGCGCAAGGCCATGGAGGAGGTCGAGCGCCGACTCTCCAAGTCCGCCAAGAAGCAGGCGCAGAAGCAGTCCGAAACGGACAAGGCCCTCGACGAAGCCGAGCGCCGCCTTCGTAAAGAGAAGAAGCGCGAGAGCAAGGACCCCGAAGAGCAAGAGCGCCGGCTCAAGAAAATGAAGGAGCGCGTCGAGCAGCTGCGGCGTCAGCGAAAGCGCGAGCAGGAAGCGCAGCGCCGCCTCGACCAGCTTCGACGCCAGGCCAAGGACGCCGCCAACCGCAACAAGAGCGCCAGCAGCCGCAAGCAGGCCCAGCAGAAGCTCTCCCGCCAGGCCTCCAACGCCGCCCGCAAGGCCCGGGGGGCGCGTCGCAGTCAGCAAGCGCGCGACAGCCTGCAGGAAGCCAAGTCGTTCATCCGTCGCGCCGGCAAGCAGGGCGATGGCGCCAAGCGTCGCCGCCAGCAGTTCAAGCGCTTCTCCAAGGCCGCCAAGGGCAAGCAAGGCAAGCAGCAGGGCAAAGACGGCAAGGGCGGCAAGAAGGGCAAGTCCACGCTGCTGGTCGAGGGCCAGGTCGGCGACGGCCAGCCCGACATGTTCATGGAAGGCCAAGGGCAAGGCCAGGGTCAAGAGGGCATGGGCGAAGGCGACGGCCAGGGCGAGGGCGACGGCCAGGGCCAAGGACAAGGACAAGGCCAGGGTCAGGGCCAAGGTCAGGGCCAAGGGCTCGGTGACGGCATCGGCGAGGGCTCCCAGGACCCGCGGGGCGAAGACCGCAGCGTCGCCACCTCGAAGCAGACCGTCCGCGTGAACGCCAAAGAAGGCCGCGGCGTCTCGCGGGCCGAGGTCATTCGCGACTCCAGCCAGCAGGGCTTCGCCACCGAGGCCTATCGCAACGTCTACACCGACTACCGCGGCTTTGCGCAGAGCGCCCTCGACAACGAGGCGCTCCCGGCCGCCCGCCGACGCGCCGTGCGGCGCTACTACCAGCTCATCCAGCCGCGCGAGTAGCACGGCGCTCCCCCTCCCCCGCTTCGATTCCCCCACATGTCCAACTCCGCCGTCGCGACCACCTCCGAAGACATCGACGCCCTGCAACGGGACCTGGCCACCCTCACCGACGAGGTCGGCAAGGTCATCGTCGGACAAGACCGCGTCATCTCCGGTGTCCTCACCTGCTTGCTCGCGGGCGGCCACGGCCTGCTCGAAGGCGTGCCCGGCCTGGGCAAGACGCTGCTGATCCGCACCGTCTCCGAAGCGGTCGCACTCGACTTTGCGCGGGTGCAGTTCACGCCCGACCTCATGCCTGCCGACATCGTGGGCACCTCGGTCCTGCGGCAGAACGAAGGCGATGGCCGCGGGGCGGGCATGCTCGAATTCCAGCCCGGCCCGGTGTTCTCCAACATCGTGCTTGCCGACGAGATCAACCGCGCTACGCCCAAGACGCAGTCGGCCCTGCTGGAGGCCATGGCCGAGGGCACGGTCACCGCGGCGGGCGAGACCCGCAAGCTGCCCCAGCCGTTCTTGGTGCTCGCGACCCAGAACCCGCTCGAGATGGAGGGCACGTACCCGCTGCCCGAGGCTCAGCTCGACCGCTTTCTCTACAAGATTCAGGTCGACTTCCCCAGCGAGGACGACCTCATGCAGATCCTCGACCGCACCACCGGCACGCACAGCGCCGAGGTCAAGCCGGTCGTGGACGCGAAGCGGCTGCTCGAAATGCGGGCGCTCGTCCGGGCCATTCCCGTCACGCAGAGCCTCACGCGCTACGTCGTGCGGGTCCTGCGGGCCACGCACCCCGACGACGCGCGCGCGCCGGATTTGGTCAAGCGCTACGTCCGCTTCGGCGGCAGCCCTCGCGGCGCGCAGTCCGTGCTGCTCGCCGCCCGCATTCGGGCGTGCCTGCACGGTCGCGCGCCCAGCACCGACGACGTCAAAGCCGTGGCCCTACCCGCCCTGCGCCACCGCGTCATCCTCAACTTCGAAGGCGAAGCCGAGGGCATCGCGGTCGATGACTGCATCGGCCAAGTCCTCGACGGCGTGCCGAAGGACTGACGTGCGCCCTGTGGCAAGGGACCCTGCTTCATCGACGAGGACGCGCAGACGCACGTGGGCTTGAGAGACCGACTCTTCGGCGTCCCCAAGGCGCCCGTGGTCACCTCGGACGACCTGTTCGACGAGGCCTTTCTCGCGCGCCTCGAGCTGCTGCAGGTCATCGCGCGCCGGCTGTTTCGCGGCCGGCAGCGAGCCGAACGCAAGACCCGCAAGGTGGGCAGCGGCATCGAGTTCGCCGACCACCGCCCCTACTCCCCCGGCGACGACATCCGCAACCTCGACTGGACCGTCTACGTCCGGCTGCGTCGCACGCTGATTCGCCTGTTCGAAGAAGACGAGGACCTTCCGATCCGCATCGTCGTCGACGTGAGCGACTCGATGTGCCTCAAGGGCGGCATCAAGCTCCGCTACGCACAGCAGGTCGCGGCCGCGCTGGCGTACGTCGGTCTGGCCAACCTCGACCGCGTCGGCCTGACGTGCATGAGCCAGAACAGCCACGTCACCCTGCCGGCGATCCGCGGTAAGGGACGCATCTTCCGAGTGTTCGAGTTTCTCAAGGGCGCGCAGACCGGGGGTGCCACCGACATTCGAGCCGGCTGCAGCCGCGTCGCGGCGCAGAGCAACCAGCCGGGGCTCACCATCGTGCTCTCGGACTTCTACGACCTCGAGGGCGCGTTCGAAGGGCTCAACATGCTGCGCTTCCGCAAGCACGAGCCGGTGGCGATCCAGATTCTCGACCCCGCCGAAGCCGACCCGACCGGCTCGGGCCTCCGGGGCGACGTGAAGATGCTCGACTGCGAAGGCGGCTCCGAGCGCGACGTGACGCTGTCCCCCCGCGCGCTCTCGGACTACGCGGCGGCCCACGAACGCTTCTGCGCCCAGCTTCGCAGCAGCTGCCGCACCCGCGGCATCGGGTACGTGCGCGCCGACATCGACACGCCGTTCGATGACCTCGTGCTCCGCATGTTCCGCCAAGGAGGCATTCTGCGGTGACGTTCGCCGGCTGGGGCTTCTCGCAGCTGGCGCTGCTGTTCGGCATCGGTGCGGCCGCGATCACGCTGCTGTACCTGCTGCGGATGCGTCGGCGGCGGGTCGTGGTGCCGTTCGCCGCGCTGTGGGAGCGCGTCACCGCGGACTCCGAGAGCCGCAAGATCTGGCGACGCCTGCGACGGCTCCTGTCGTGGGTGGTTCAGCTGCTTCTGCTCGCGCTCATCGTCGCGGCAATCGGCGACCCGCGGACCAACGCCTGGATTCGCGACCCCCTCACCGTCGCCATCGTGATCGACACCTCCGCGTCGATGGAGGGCCCGGCCGCCGACGCCACCGAAGACGATCCCGCGACCCGCTTGGTGCGCGCGAAGGCACGGGCGGTCGCCGAGGTCCGAGGACTCGGGCCGCAGGACCGCGCGGTCATCATCGCGGCCGGCGAAGAGGTCACCGTGGCCGCCCCCCTGTCCGGGGACGCCTCGGCCCTGCTCGCCGGCATCGAGCCGCTGCAGGCCGCCCACGGGGAAGCCGACCTCGGTCGCGCCCTCTCGCTGGCCGGGCACGCCGTCCGCGACCAACCCGGCGCCCGCATTCTCGTGCTCACCGACGGTGCGCTCGACGTCGCCGGCGCCTCCGCCCTGCGCGGCTGCGTCGACGACCCCACGCCGTGCGCGGTGCAGGCGTTCGAAGGCCCCACGCGCAACGTCGCCATCACCGCGTTCGCCGCCCGTCGATACCCCGAAGCCCGCGACAAGCTCGAGGTGCTCGCCGAAGTCCAAAACCTCGGCGACGACGCGGCCACGGTCACGCTCGACGTCGAGGCGGCGGGTGTCTCCGTCGGTCGCCGCGAGCTTTCCCTGGGCCCCGGGGAGACCCGCCGCGAGGTCATCCGCAACCTCGACGCCGCCCGCTCCCGCTTCGAGGCGCGGCTGTCCGCCGACGACCCCGACGTTCTCGGACCCGGCTTCGACGACGTCGCGTTTGCCGTCGTCCCTCCGCTCTCGCCGCTGCGCGTCGCGCTGATCAGCGACGGCACCAACCTGTTCTTGGATGCCGCGCTGCTCAACCTGGGCGAGCACGTGCGGCTCGACGCGGCCGAGGGCACCGAAGACGACCTCGCGGACTACGACCTCGTCGTCTACGACCTGGGCAACAACCCGCTGCCCGCCGCGCTTCCGGAGACCAACGTTGCAGTCTTCGACCCCTGGCGCTTCGAAGACGCCCCCTTCCCCATCGCCAAGGGCAGCGACGTCGCACGGCCGTTCCTCACCGAGCAGGCCCGCAAGCATCCGCTGCTCTCGTTCGTCGTCTTCAAGGATGTGAACATCGGCCGCGGCACCACCTTTGCGACCGAGCCCGGAGACGCGGTGCTGGTGCGCTCGCTGGGCGACCCCATCGTGGTGATGCGCGAGCAGGAGCACATCACGCTGGGCATCGGCTTCGACCCACGCCAGTCCGATTGGCCCATGCGCATCGCGTTCCCGCTGTTCGTCGAAAACCTCGTCCGCTACGTCGAGCAGCGCACGCCAGGCTTCGTCGCGAGCGCGCCCTTGGGCTCCAGCCGCGCGCTCGGATTGGCCGACCTCGGGCTCACGCCCGATGGCATCACCCGCGTCACCGTCACCGCGCCCGACGAGCAAACCCGAACGCTGCCGGTCGAGCGCGGTCAGTTCCGACTGCGCGCGCTGGTGCCCGGCGTGTACACCGTCACCGCCGAGGACGGACCGGCCGCGGGCTCATCGGTCGAGGTCGCGGTGAACCAGGCCAGCGCCGACGCATCGGACCTGCACCCGATTCTGGCGCAGATGGAGCTGCCCGAAGACGCCACCGCAGACGCGCCACCCAAGCCGGCCCCGCTCACCGAGGGTCCGCTGTGGACTGCGCTGATGCTGCTCGCCGCCGCGCTCATCGCCGTGGAGTGGGCGACCTACCACCGGAGGGTCACCGTATGAGCGAGCCCACCTCCAAGCTGCGGCATCCCGTGGTGGAGGCCGCCGTGGGGGCCGGGCTGGGCGCGCTGCTCGTCGCGGCGCTGCTGTGGTGGCAACCGTGGCCCGACACCGCCTCGCTCACCCTGCCCGCGGCCATCGCCGACGCGCTGAGCCCCTCGGGCGACCGCCTCGCCGTGTTTGCCCGGCCCGAGGCGCTGTGGCTGATGCCCGCCGCGGTGCTGCCCTTCTTGGTGCTCGTGCTTCGCCGGTCCCTCGTCGACCTGCCGCCGGCCCAGGTCGTGCTGCAGCTGCTGGCCCGACTCGCCGTGCTGATGGCCGTCGCCACCGCCCTGGCCCAGCCCAGCCTGCGCAGCCCGATCCGCGGCAAGACCGTGGTGTTCGCCGTCGACGTGTCGGACTCGGTCGACGATGCCCAGCTCGAGGCGGCGCGGCAGGCGGTGGCCGAAGGCGTGGCGCAGCTTCGCGACGAGGACGAGCTGGACATCGATGCCGAAGACCGCACCCGCGTCGCGGTGCTCACCTACGCGAGCACGACCCAGGTTCGCGAGGTCTCGCTCGAAACCGATGCCGCCGCGCTCGTCACCCGCCACGACGACGACGGCCTCGCCAGCGATCACGGCGGCGCGCTGCGTCTGGCCGCGGCCCTGATCGACCCCCAGACCGAGGGCCGCATCGTGCTGCTCTCCGATGCGGGCGGCTCGATGGCGGAGCGCGAAGACCTCGGCAACGCCGCCACCGAGCTGCAGGCCCAAGGCGTCGCGCTGCACGTGCGGCGGCAGGCCCCCGCCGCCCGCGGCGACGTGCTCGTGCAGGCCGTTCACCTGCCCGCCGAGATGCGGCTGGGTGAGACGTTCAACGTCGCCGTCGACCTGGAGGCCTCCGCCCCGGGCTCGGTGACCGTGAAGCTGGAGCGCAACGGCGTGCCGAATCCCCTGCAGCCGTTCGCCGAAGTCGAGCTTCGCGGCGGGCTGCAGACGGTCGAGTTCGAGGCCCGCGTCACCGAACCCGGCGCGGTCGTCTTCACCGCGTCACTCGACGCGAGCACGCTGCAGGGCCCCGAAAACCGTCGGACCGGCAACGACAGCGCCGCGGTGGCCGGCGAGGTTCGCGGCCGCCCCAAGGTGCTGCTCGCGGGCTCCGCAGGCAACGGTCCCCTGGCCTCGGCCTTGCGCTCGGATCACCTCGACGTCACCGTGACCGGCGGCGCCGGCGTCCCCGAGACGTTCGAGGGCCTGCGCGCCTACGACCTCGTCTTGTTCTCCGACCTGGGCGCGGGCTCGGTCACCGCGGCGGCCAAGCAGGCCATGCAGCAGTACGTCGTCGACCACGGCGGCGGCTTCATCATGATCGGCGGCGACCAATCGTTCGGCATGGGCGGCTGGGGTCGAGGCACGATCGGAGACCTGCTGCCGGTTCGCTTCGAAGGTGAACGGCAGCGGGAGCAGCCCAAGCTCGCGCTGGTGCTGGTCATCGACAAGTCAGGCTCGATGTCCTCCGAGGACAAGCTCGACCTGGTCAAGGAAGCCTCGCGCGCCACCGCCCGCACGCTCGATCCCAGCGACGAGATCGGGGTCATCGCGTTCGACTCGCGCCCGCACGTCATGGTGCGCCTGCAGCCGGCCAGCAACCGGATCCGCATCTCGGCCGACATTCGGCGGCTGACCTCGGGTGGAGGTACCAACGCTCTGCCCGCGCTGCGCGAGGCCTACCTGCAGCTCGCCGGCAGCAACGCGCTGGTCAAGCACGTCATCCTGCTCTCCGACGGACAGTCTCCCGAGAACGGCATCTCGGCTCTGTTGGGCGACATGCGCGACGCCGACATCACCGTCAGCTCGGTCGGCGTGGGCGCCGGCGCGGGCAAGGACCTGCTGCGGCGCGTGGCCCGGCGCGGTCGCGGTCGCTTCTACTACAGCCACGACGGCACCGACGTGCCGCGCATCTTCTCTCGAGAGACGCGCGAGGTGACGCGCAACGCTGCCAAAGAGCTCGCGCTCTTCCCCCGCGTCGCCAAGAACGTGCAGGCGCTGCGCGGCATCGACTTCACCGGCGCCCCCGGCCTGCGCGGCATCGTGCCCGTCAAGCCCAAGGCCATGACCGAGACCCTGCTGCGCACGCACATGGGCGACCCGCTCCTCGTCCGCGGGCGACGGGGGCTGGGGCGCACCGCCGCCTTTGCAAGCGACGCCAAGGCCCGCTGGGCGGCGCCGTGGCTGGGCTGGGGCGGGTTTGCCAAGTTCTGGTCGCAGCTCGCCCGCGACACCATGCGGCAGGGCGCCACCTTGCTCGGCGGCGCCAGCATCGACATCAAGCCTGCGGCCGACACGGGCGCCTACGCGGTCTCGGTCGACGTCGACACCGCCCAGGGCTTCGCCAACGACCTGCAGGGCGAGATCGAAGTGCTCGACCCCGGCCGATCCAATGACGACCCGCAGCGGGTCGTGACCGTGCCGCTTCGTCTCTCCGCGCCCGGCCGCTACGTCGCGGACGTGGGCGACGTCGACGCCGGCCAGCGCCTGGTCAAGGCCAAGCTCTACGACGTCAGCCAAGAGCCGCGCCGCCTGGCCGCCGAAGCCGTCGCCCAGGTGTCGGTCCCCTACCCCGCCGAGCTTCTGCCCAGCAGCGCAGGCGACGATGCGTTCGTCGAGCAGCTCCCCGCGAGCTCGCGCGAGGGCAGCGTCAGCGCCGTGCTCCAGACCGACGGCGACCCGAACGGCCGCGAGCGGCAAAAGCCCCTGTGGCCCTACGTGCTCGCATTCCTCGCCCTGCCCCTGCTCCTCGTGGACCTGCTGCTGCGACGCATCTCGTTCGGCGCTCGCCAGCTCACCGTCTAGAAACGCGAGGATCCAAGCGTCGCTTCGTGGACGCGCGCACCTCCCTGCGTCGCGCACACGCGAGCTTTGAACGCAGGTCCTCGTTCGGGGTCGACCTCGGCCGTGTCGAATCGCTCAGTCGCGGACCTGAAACGCGTTGACGATGATCCCGACGGTGGTCAGCCCGAGCACAGGCTCGCCCGACGAGAAGTCGACCAGGCGCGACTCGGAGAAGTCGCCGTTGATCTCGGTCGCATAGCGTCGTCCGGCAATCAGGAGGTTCTGCGTCGAGGGCCCGCGAGGGTCTCGGTCGTCGAAGATCTCGACCGAACCCGGCTCGGCGAGGTCGAGCTTCGCCCAGTACCAGGCATCGAGCTGGGCGGCGGGCACCGTCAGCGGGTCTGGAATGAGCTCGGGATCGATCACGCGAACGAACGCAGTCGTGTCGGACAGCCCGATGAGGCCCCCACCATCCCAACCGCCGGTCAGCTCGGGGTACGTCCAGACATCGCTGGCTTCGTAGCTGCCCGAGGGCACCCGGAGCAGGCACTCTCGCCCGCCGCCCCGCTCGTCGAGGCGGTTGTTCACGTTGGCAGTGTCCGAAGCGACGTACAGGTCGCCGTTTTCGGCCACGTGCATCTCGGTCAGCGCGGAGCAGTCGGGGACCTCGAGGACTTCGGTGACCTCGTCGGTGTCAGTGTCGACGAACACGATCCGAGACGTTGGGCTGAAGCCGGTGGCAATGCTGAGATACGAAAAAGAGATCACCATCTCCGACCCGCGACGGACCGGACGGGTGCCGATGATGCCGAAGGTGCCGGGCTCGGCGAGTTCGCCCAAGTCGATCGTCCCGGTGATCAGCATCTCGCTCGGGTCGAAGATGACCGCGTTGAACTCGATGGTGTCGACGACGTAGGCCTTCGTGTCGCCGACGAAGACGAAGTTACCCGCAGCGACCCCGTTGGCACTCGCAATGGAGCCTTCGAAGGACACGGTACGCCCCTGCTCGACGGACCCCTCGTCGCCGATGAGGAACTCGGTGAGTCGCGGCGTCGCGCCGTCGCTGGCGTACACCACCCCGCCGGGCCCGTCGGGCGCCACCGCAATCCCGTTGTTCGGGATCTCCAGCCCGTTGGCCAGGTCGAGCGACGTCTGGTCGTCGAGGGTCTCGGTAAACGGCGCCACCGCGATGACCTCGTCGCCGGGGATCCGCAGCGAGAACGCAAACAGTCCGGTGGGCGGCGGAGGGACCTCGCCCTCGTCGTCCCCTTCGGTCTCTCCTGGGTTCGTCGTCGCGGTCGGGTCGGCTGCACCCGTGCTTCCACCCTCATCTGCCGCTGCGGTGGTCTCGACCTCGGTGTCGACCTCGCCCGCGTCCGGCACGGACTCCTCATCGGCGCCGCAGGCCGCGGTGCATCCCAACAGGGCAATGCCGCATGAAGCGACGAGGCGATGACGCAGAGATCGTTGTTGGGAACACGCGCGCATGGCTGCGCCAATTGAAAATCTTATTCACCGAAGGTCAAGAAGAGGCCCTAAAACGCCGCGATGGGGACGTTTATGCCGATTTTCCCCTTCTCTCGATGAACACTGTGTTCAACGAAGCAGCGTTGCCCGCGCCCACCGGGCCGCCATGCGTGGGCAGCCCGGGCGTCTTTCTTCACCCGGTCGGGATCAATTCCGCATCCGTCCCGACGGTGATGTCGAAGTCGATGCTTGCACCGTCATCAGTCACCGTCACCGATGCCCTTGCCCAGGCGGCGCGCAGCCTGGGTTGCCACGTCGGGTTTGGCGTCGGGGGAGCCGCCATCGGGCGCTTCGTCGCGTCGCTGAGCCGCGCGGGGGTTCGCATCGTGCATCCGCGGCACGAGAGCGCGGCCGGCTTCATGGCCGCCGAGTACAGCCTTGCATCCGACGGACCCGCGGTGGTGTTCACCACGTCCGGACCGGGCTTCTCGAACGCGATCACCGGGCTGGCCGCCGCGGCCTGGGAGGGTGCGCGCGTCGTTGCTGTCGTCGGCAACACACCCAAGGCCGCCCGAACTCGCCTCGCGTTCCAATCGACGAGCCCGGCCCAGATGGACCTCCGCCAGTGGCTACCCCCCGACTTTCCATTCGACCTGCTGGAGATCGATCGACCGGACGCCGTTCATACCGCGACGCAGGCCCTTCGCCGCGGGGCTTCGGCGCGCCGGCGGCTACCTGGGCCTCGTAGCGCTTCCGACGGATGTACAAACGGCCGACACACGTCCGCCCTCGGTCCGGCAGACCAGTGAAGGCCTCGACGTCGAGCGCGCCGTCGCCATTTGCCGAGATCGGCTTCACGGACGCCGCGTGGTCTGCTGGATCGGCCATGAGGCGCGTCACGACCCCGAAGGTGTTCGTTCGCTCGTCCAGTCGTTGGGCGCTGCCGTACTCGCCACGCCGCGAGGCAAGGGCATCGTCTCCGAGCGAGACCCCGCCTTTCTCGGCGTGACCGGTCTCGGCGGAGCGCGGGGCGTCCGGGAGCGCCTCGCCCAGACGCCGCCCGACGTCGGCTTGGTCCTGGGCTGCCGGCTCAGCGAGTTCAGCTCATGGTGGGACGAGTCGCTCGTGCCTCCACAGGGGTTCATCTCGGTGGGCCCGAACCCCAGCACCGCCGCGTTTCCAGACGCTGAAGCGCTGAGCCTGCATGTCGACGTCGGCAGATTTGCGCGAGCGCTGGCCGCCTCGAACACGCCGACACAGCCCTTCACCCCGCCGCCGGCGCTCCCTCGTGAAGTGTGCACGCCGTCCGGCGATGGGATCCATCCCATCGAACTCATGAACGCGATTCAAGACGAGGTCGTCGATCGCACCGAGGCCACGATCCTCTCGGAGGCGGGCAACGCATTCGCGTGGGCCACCCGGTCCCTGCAGTTCGAACAGCCTCGCTATCGCGTGAGTCCAGACTTCGGGTCGATGGGGCACGCCGCTGCCGGCGTCGTCGGCACGGCACTCGCCCATCGGCGCCCCTGCGTCGCGCTGGTGGGTGATGGCGCCATGCTCATGAACACCGAGCTGAACACCGCGGTCCAGCACGACGCACCGGCCGTGTGGGTCGTCCTCAACGACGCGGGGTACGGGATGATTCGGCACGGGATGGAGGCCATCGGCGAGACGCCCAGCGGCACCGCCTTCCCCCGCGTGGACTTCGTGGCCTTTGCCCGCGCGCAAGGAGCCGACGGTCTTGCCGTCGAGCATCCGGCGGGCCTTCGCAGTGCCTTGCGCGCGGCCATTCACGCCCGAAAACCCTTCGTCGTGGACGTCCGCATGGACGCCACGATCCCCCCACCCTTCGGGTCGAGAAACTCGACCCTCACCGCAGGAGAAATGACGACATGGAGAGGCTAGCTGGAATCACATCACTCGCGACCTACTTTCCCACCGAGGTGCGCACCAACGGGTGGTGGGTCGAGCGATATCCCGAGCTCGTAAAGGATGCGCAGACCCGAGCCCTCGCCCGCGTGTTCAGCCAGGATGGTGAACCGACCACACACTTCGACCGCGCGATGCAACCGTACGAGACGGACCCGTTTCGCGGGGCGAAGGCACGGCGCGTCGCAGGGGCGGCGTCGGCTGCGAGCCTCGAGGTCGCGGCTGCACGCACAGCGCTCGAGCGCCGCGGCTTGGCGCCGAACCGCGTGGACCTGCTGATCTCCGCGGGATTCGTGCCCGAGCGGTTCGACGTCGGCAACGCGGTGTTCGTCGCTCGCGATCTGGGCCTGCGTGGGGCGGCGTTCAATCTCGAGAGCGCATGTGGTGGCCCCCTCAACGCGATGATGACTGCCGCCGCATTCATCAATGCGGGCGTCCACGAGCGCGTCCTCGTGACCACATCGTGCACCTACCTTCATCGCGTTCCCCCTGACGACACGCTGGGATGGTTCATGGGCGATGGCGCCGGCGCCATGCTGATCGAGCGCGGAGGCGCCCGCATCGTCGCCGGACACGCCCGACACACCGCGGAGACGTGCGGCACCTGGTATCACGAGATCGAAGACGGTCGGCTCCGCATGCGCGCGAGCAAAACCACGGGACCGACGATGCGCGCGAGCGCCGAACCTCAGCTCCGGGCCTGCACCGACGGAGTTCTCAGCAAGGCTGGTCTCGCGCTTGCCGACATCGACTTCTTCGTCTTCCACACGCCGACCGCCTGGTTCGCCGACTTCGCCGCGAACGCGCTGGGCGTGCCCCGAGACAAGACCGTTTGCACATACGAGGACTACGCGAACATCGGACCCGCGCTCACGACCGCGAATCTGCACCGGGCAGCCTCGAGGGGACGTCTTCGAAGTGGCGACCGCGTCCTCGTCTTTGGACCCGGCAGCGCTGCCAGCTCAGCCGCCGTCGTTCTCGAGTGGGGTGACGTGGCCATTAGCTGACCCCAGCGCGGGCCGGACGTTCGACCCCGCAGGATATTCAGCCGGCCTCCCGTGCGTGTGCTCGATGTCGTCAATCCTGCGCAGCTCGGAAGCGAAGCCACCCGCGCCCGGTTCCCTCGAACGTGACCGACACCAGCGACAGCGCCCTGATGACCGACGACTTCCGCGCGAGCAGCCCGCGAAGGCTGCTCAAGATCTTCGGCGGCCTGCTGCTGGGCGCGGGCGTGCTGTGGGGCGCATGGACGGCGCTGCAACCCGGCGGCTGTGAAGCGCTGCTGTACGAGGTCGCGGGTCCCTACCAAAGCGACGTTGCCGGGGCCATGCGCGTCAACGGCATCACCGACGAGGCCTGCGACGAGGCCCTCGAGCGCATCCACGCGCAGATGGAGACCGCCCCCCGTGCTGCAGAGACCGAGATCAAGATGCACGCGCTGCTCGACGTCTTGAGCAGCGCCATGACCCCTGAGCAGGAACTCGAGCTGCGCACGAAGGTTTACGAGGCGCAGCGGGCCGAGGGCATGCCCGAGCGCTACTCGCGGCGCTTGGCGGGACTCGACACCCCGTAGCTCGTGCAACACTGCGCCGATGGCGACCTTCATCGCGCTGCTGCGAGGGATCAACGTCGGCGGAAACCACAAGCTGCCGATGGCCGCGCTGCGAGAGCAGTTCACGACCGCGGGCGCGACCGCGGTCCGCACGTACATTCAAAGCGGCAACGTCGTGTTCGAAGCACCCGCCCGGCGAGGCCCCACGCTATGCCGGACCGTCAGCGCTGCCCTCGAAGACGCCTTCGGATTTCCCGCGCCGATCGTCGTCCGTACGGCGGCGGACTGGGCGGCGCTGCGTGCCGAGAACCCCTTTGCGGCCGAGGCCGCAGCCGACCCGAAGATGGTCCACGCGATGCTGCTCGACCGAGCGCCCACCGCCAGCGCGCGCGCGGCCTTCGAGCTCGACTGCCGCTTCGGCGAGCGCGTCCACCTGGCGAAAGATGCGCTCTACGTTCACTATCCGAAGGGCAGCGCCCGCTCGAAGGTCACCACCCGGACCGTCGACGCGGCGCTGGGGCGCATCAGCACGGGCCGAAACTGGAGAACCGTCGAAACGCTCTCGGCGCTGGCCGCGGGCCAGTCGGCGCGGTGACTGCTACGCTCCGCGCATGGTTGGTTTGACGCGATGGGGGCTGGCGCTGGCGTGCTTGGCCGCCGCGTGCACCACGGACGCACGCCCGGGCACGGGGAACGAGACCGACGCCGCCACGACGCAAGCCGCGACGTCGAACGATACCGAGGCGCCCGCCGGAACGTTCGTCGGGCTGCAGTTCGAAGAGCTCGAAGCCGAAGGCGACTGGGGCATGGTCACCGATGCCCGCTTCATCCCGGGTACGGACGAGCTCATCGTGCTCGAGAAGTCTGGCCGCGTCGGCCACCTTCGTCTGGACGGAAACCGGTTCGTCCTGCTCGGCAGCTTCGTCGTCGACGACGTGTATTCGGTCCTCGACTGCGGCCTGATCTCCCTCGCGCTCGACCCCGACTTCGCAACGAACGGGATGCTGTACATCGGCCTGTGCAGCTCGGAGCAAGACAGCGACATCCGTCGGTACACGCTCGATACGGCCGACTACGCCCAGGCGCCGCAGACCGAGTCGCTCATCCTGAGAGTGGGCGACCCCGAAGCCCCCAAGCCCTGGCACAACGTCGGCACGATCGGCTTCGACCCCGATGGCACGCTGTGGGCGCTGTTCGGCGACAAGAAGGTCATCGCGAACGGTCAAGCCGCCAGCAACCCGCTCTCAGCCCTGGTCCGGCTGGTCCCCAACCGCGAGCCCGACGGCGGCGGCTACACCGTCCCGTCGGGCAACGCCTTTACCGACGAGTCCGACGGACATCCGCTGGTCTACGCCCTGGGGCTGCGCTCGCCCTGGAAGGGCCTGCGCGACAGCGCTGGACGGTACTGGTTCGGCGACGTCGGTGCCAACGGCTTCGAGGAGCTCAACGTGATCACCGAGGTCGGTCAGAACTTCGGCTGGCCACTCGCCGAAGGCGCCTGCACGGAGGACTGCGGCGGCCTCGTGGACCCGCTCACGCAGTGGGCACACGACTCCGTCAGCCGCTACGCCGCCGAAGACCCCGACGCCGTGCCGACCAACGCCCGCGTCGCGTACGTTGCGCTGGAGTTCACCCCGCTCCAGGACGACCCGTACCGCGGCGCGCTCGACCAGACGATCGTCTTCGGCGACTACTGCCAAGGTTGGGTCCGGGGCGCGCGGCTGGGCGACGACGGCACGCTCCGCGACGACCGCCACCTCGGGCATCTTCACGTGCCCAGCGCCTGGGCCCGCGGCCCCGACGGGTTCATTTACGCCGCCACGTTCGGCACGTGCGAAACGCCCAGCATCGACGAAGACGACCCCCCGAAGAGTCGATTCGTGCGGGCCGTGCCGGTATTCGAGTGAGCGTTCTGCGTGCGATGCTCCGGGCGTGAAGCGTCTCTTCGCCTCCGCGCTGCTGCTCGTCGTCGGGTGTGACCGCCCCGCTCCGCCTCCAGCCACCGAACCGAACGCGCCGCCGCCGGCTGCATCGGCCTCGGCCGTGCCGCTCCCCAAGGAGCCCGCCGCAGAGCCGCCAGCGCCGACGCGTCCAAGAGCGGGCGAGCTGCACTACGTCGAGCGCATTCTCGGCGACGCGAACCGGGACGACCCGCTGCCGATGGTCGTTGCGATTCACGGGCTGGGTGACGACCCGGACAACTTCACGCACCTCTTCGACGCGTTCGCAGGCCCCGCGCGGCTGATTCTGCCGCAGGGCGTCGACGCCACGGACAACGGCGGCTGGTCGTGGTTTCCCATCCGTGCCCGCAGTCAAGACGTCGAGGGACTCGCCGCGGGGATCCGCAGCTCGGCGGACAAGATCGCCGGTGCCATCGAAGCGCTTCGTGCATCGCGCCCGACCGTGGGCGTGCCGATCGTGACCGGCTTCTCGCAGGGCGGGATGCTGACGTTCACCCTCGCGATTCACCACCCCGACCAGGTCGGGCACGCCCTGCCGATCGGCGGCTGGCTGCCGCCCCCGCTGTGGCCCGAGCAGGCGCCGACGAGCACCCATCCGCCGATCGTCGCGTTTCATGGAACCGCCGACAACGCCGTCCGATACGAACCTACCGCGCAGGCTGTGCAGGCCCTCGTCGACAAGGGGTACACGGTGAAGCTCAACAGCTATGAAGGCGTACGACACGCCATTCCACCGCGGATGCGGACGGCGTTCCACGACCAGCTCGAGGACGCCCTGCGCGCGACCACGGCCGTAGAGACGCCATGAAGCTCAAGACATTCCCCAACCTGTCCAACGACGCGATCATGCACCCGTGGGACATCAAGGCCAGCGCGGCGCTGGCCAAGGTTCCCGGCCTGGAGCTGCTCACGCGCAAGGTCATGGAGTACGGGTTCGAGCGCGTCTACTACCTCGAGAACACGGCCGACAACGTCCGCGTCACCCCGGACATGTTTCCGCGGCTTCACCGCTACCTGCAGTACGGCTGCAAGATTCTCGGCGTCGACGAACCCGAGATGTACGTGACGATGGACCCGGTCCCGCACGCCTACACGTACGGCCACACCCGCCCATTCATCGTCCTCAGCTCGGGCCTCATCGACATGCTCGACGAGCAGGAGCGCTGCTTCGTCATCGGCCACGAACTCGGCCACATCAAGTACGAGCACGTCTTGTACACGGTGCTCGCGGAGAACCTGAAAACCATCCTTGAGCAGATCGGCAAGGCGACGCTGGGGATCGGCTCGCTCCTAGGCTTCGGGCTCGCGCTGCCGCTGCTCGACTGGTACCGAAAGGCGCAGCTCTCCTGCGACCGGGCCGGATTCTTGTGCGTGCAAGATGCCGCCGTGCCATTCCGCGTGCTCATGAAGCTCGCCGGCGGCTCGGAGAAGCTCTACGGCGAGATGAACGCCCCCGAGTTCATGCGACAGATCCGGGCCTACGAAGAGGCCGACGAGTCCACGCTCAACAAGGTCTACAAGGTGCTACTCACCGCCTTCCGCCCGCATCCGTATCCGATCATGCGGGCGAAGCACCTCGACACGTGGCTCCGCGAAGAGGCAGCCGCGGTGACGGGTCTCGACGTCGACTTCAGCGCGCTCGAGGCAACGGCCTGAGCTCATCCGGGCGCGAGCACGAACGGATACGTCACGACGACGCTTTCGCCGTCGCTCGGCTTCGGGTAGTGCCAGCGCATTGCCGCCTTGGCCACGCACGCCCCGAGTTCGACGTCGCCGGTGGTGTTGTCGGCCACGTCCGATGCCGTGACGATGCCCTCGGTACCGATCGTGAACTGGACGCTGACCCGTCCCGCGGTGTCGGGATCCGAGGCCAGCGCGTTGTTGTAGCAGAAGCGAACTTCGTTGATGTGCGCCCGTACGATCCTGCGAATGATCGACTTGTCCATGCCGGGTTCCGCGTCGAACCCCGTCGGACCGGGTCGTTCAGGCGGCTGCGATGTCGGGACCGCGGGGGCCTCGGGCTCAGCGACCACCTCGGCATCGGGGCACGTGGCCGCCTGTGGCGTCGGCGCGAGCCACAGCGCCATCGAGGTGGCGACCACGCTCGAAGCTGCGGTCGCAGCCGTGAACAGCAGTGCGGGATGACGGAAAGGGTTGGTCGTGGGCTGGCTGGTCATTGGAGTGCTCCCCCGAGCCCGATCGGCTCCGGCCCTAGCACTGAGTCCGTGACCGGGCACAAGGTTTCACAAGATGAGCGCGCGACGCCACGCCCCTCAGGGCGAGGACGAGCACTTGTCGTGGATCCGGTCCTTGCGCTCGCATCTGCAAACCCGACGCCGTGACTCGCGCGGGAGGAGGGTTGCGGGGCAACGCGACGCGGCCTGGCGGTTTTTCGTCGCGGCTCTATTCGGCGCGGCCGCAGACCTGGAACAGCACTGCGGAGAGTTGCACGAGCAGGTCTGCGGCAACGTCGGCGGGGTCATCTTCGAGGCTGCGACAGATGTTGAAGCGCCGCACGTTCGAGTCGAGATTCGCGTTGTTGAAGCCGCTGACGATGAACTCCTGCAGGCGGCACACCGGATCCGCCCCGCAGGCTTCTTGAAGGTCGTCGGGACATCCGTTTCCGTCGGCACCGATCACGAAGATGCCCACGTTGCGCAGGCTCGTTCCCTGGGATCCGATGGCACGCGCGGTGGCTTCCACCACCGAAAGGTCACTCTCGTCTTCGGCGTCCGCAATGACGATGATGAACAGCGGGTCGGGTGCTTGATGAAAGCCGGCGTTGCAGACGCTCAGCTCCGGGTCGTCTTCGGCCTCGAGAATCTCGACGAGACTGTCGAGGATGCGCGGCCGTTCGTACTCCGGCGGCAGCCCGCCCCCGAAGAACCCGCTCGCAATGCACGTGATGCCGCCCCCGAGTTCATCCTGCTCGGTCAGGTACGGTCGTGACCCGAATTCCTCCACGCACGGATCCTGACCGCGCACCAGCGATCCCAGCCGCGTACACTGCTCGGCCTCCTCGGGCACGCCGAACGCGGTCGCGTTGATGACCGGCGGCGCGTTGAAGGCCACCCCGATGCGATACGAGCCCACGTCCGCAAGCGTCGCTTCGAACTGTGCGCCGAGGGCAAGGATGACGTTGAAGATGCCCGTCGCGAACGGCGCCATCGAAACGCTGACGTCAGTGAGGATGAGGATGTCGGCGTGCTCGCACAGCGGCGCCCCTCCGGACGACGACGACGATGCGCCCGTCGAGGCCGCAGCGGTCGAGTTCGTGGGCAGATCGGTGTCGGTTCCGGAGGCACCCGACGACCCCGCCTGTGCCGGGACGTACTCACCAAAGCACGCCGTCGTCCACAGCGCGAGGGCGCTCAGCAGCGGCAAGCAGCAATGACGACGCAGCATGCCCTCCGAGTGTAATGCGTTCAGCCGCCGACCAACACGGATTGGTCGAAGGTGATGGCCCGACCGCGCCCCGCATCGACCTCTCCCACGGCGTTCGCGACGCAGCGACCCAGCGCCGAGCCTGCGTACGGTGGGCGAACTTCGATGCCGCGCAGGGCCCCCGTGGGCTTCACCGCCGCGCGAAGCGACACTTTCGCGCCGCCCGGAGGCGCGTAGCGCTTGCAGCCGGAGACGGCCCTTCGAATCGCGCGGGCGACCTGCAGCTTGCGGCGGACGGTCGTCTGAGGCGCGCTCGGCTCGGGGATTTCGACCGGCTCGATCACCGCTGGCTCGGGCTCCGGCTCAGGCTCGGGTTCCGGCTCCGGCTCCGGCTCCGGCTCCGGCTCCGGCTCCGGCTCGGGGCGTACGTCCTCGACGGCGCGGATCGTCGAGGCCGGCGTGATGCGGAGCGAGGCGTCCTTGGTCGCTTGCGCGAGCGTGCCCATCGAGCGCTCCATCGTCGTCCCCGCGGTGAACAAGACGCTCGCAAGCGCCACGGCGCCGAGGCCGATCACGAAGGCAACCGCAACGGCCGCCATGAGCACCACCGGCGAGATCCCCCGACCCGGCGACGCCTGCAGTGCCCGAAGCCCGGCGGCAAACGCACCTGCATTGACCGGTCGTGCCTGCGGGTCCTTGGCGAGTACCTGCTCGAGCAGCCCCGGCAGCTCGGGAGGAAGGGTCGACACGTCGACCCTCGTCGAAAGCGGCGGCGGCGGGTCTTTGACGTGCGCCCCGATGATCTCGAACGTCGTGCCCTGCTCGAACGGGCAATGGCCCGTGAGCATCTCGTACAGCACGACCCCAGCCGAGTACACGTCGGTCCGCGCGTCGGTTTTGATCCCTTTGGCTTGCTCGGGCGAAAGGTAGTGCGGCGTCCCCATGACGCTACCCGTTCGCGTCACCTGGGTCTCGTGCAGCACCCGCGCAATCCCGAAGTCGAGCAGCTTGAGCTGCGTGGAGCCGGCGAGCACGAGGCAGTTGTCCGGCTTCACGTCGCGATGGACCGCCCCGGAGGCGTGCGCAACCTGAAGGGCGTCGAGGATCTGCAGGATGTAGCCGGACGCCTCGGTCCACGGCATCGGGCCGCGCGCGCTCATCACCTTCGACAGCGACTCGCCCTGAAGCAGCTCCATTGCGATGAACGGAAGCCCAGCTTCGGTCTCCCCGATGTCGAACACGTCCACGATCGACGCATGCTTCAGCTGTGAGGCCAGCCGGGCCTCCCGGTCGAAGCGCAGGCGTGCGTCTTTGACCCCCGCAAACACGTTGGGATCAAGGACCTTCAGCGCAAGTGGCGAGCCCAGCTGGACGTGACGCGCGGCGAACACGTGGGCCATGCCGCCACGGGCAATGAACCGCTCGATCCGATACCGCTGGGCAACCACCTGACCCACCTCGGGCAGGCCCGCAGCAGCTGCATCGGTGACGACGACGGACATGAGCCAGCGGCATGCGGCCACGGATCCGGCGAGTTCGCCGAGCAGACCCCACACCGCTCCGTTCAGTTGTCCCAGGTTTCATGGAGCACGTCCAATCCGGGCGTTTGCGATGGAGCGACGCTCGCGGCTCTGCGACCATGGGGCGTGCTCCGGCTCGTCGCGGTCGTCGTCGTGGAGGCCCTCGTGGGCAACGCGGCCGTGCCTCCCGTTCCGCTGACCCCACGTATGGTGGCAGCGGCCCCCACCATCGACCCCGTCGATGCGCTGCATCGCACCGGCGAGGCGCTGTTCGACGCGGGCGACAACGCGGGTGCGCGCGTGGCCTGGACCGAAGCCTACGAGCGCGTCGAACCCAGCGAGGAGACCTGGCCGTACCGCGCCACGCTGCTCTCGCTGCTGGTCAACGCCACGCTCGCGGAGTTCTCGGCGGGTGGCGACCGCTCGACCGTTCGCGAAATCGCGGAGCTCATCGACCACGCGCTCGAGGCCGACCTCGACGAGGAGAGTCGGGCGTCGCTGGAGGCCGAGCGGGCACGCCTCGAGCCCTACCTCGACCCCGTGCCGCCGCCCGTGCTCGTCGACACCGAAGAGGCGCCTGCGGATCCCGACGCCGCCGAGGCCGGGCCGGAGCGCCGGCTCTCGAACACGGCGTGGATCGCCGGCGGAGGCAGCATCCTGGCCGCCGGCACCGCGGTGGTGGTCGTGGGCGCGCTCTTCGAGCCTCGCGCGTCCGCCCAGGTCCGAGACGCAGGCGACTCGACCACGGTCCCGCCCGGCAGCACCTTCATCGCCCAGGAGCAGCGCAAAGGAACCGCCTGGATCGCCACCGGCAGCGTCATCGCGGCGGTGGGGATGTCGGCGCTGGTGTTCGGCATCGTCCGTCTCGCCCGCGACCGCAAGCGAGACTGAAGATACGGATCATCCGCAGAAGTCGTAGTAGTCGACGCCGAGATCCTGAAAGCGGTCCTCGTACTGATCGCCGACGCGCGCGATCTGGAAGCCCGGATCCTCGGGCAGGCCCTCGACCGGGGCCCCGTCGTGCAGCGCCTCGTACTGTGCCTGCGTCAGATCGACCGCCCCTTCGAGGGCGCCGGCGAACCCGAGCTTCCCCGCGGCCTCCGTCCAGCCCGGCACCACCGTCGTGGGGATGGCCTCCGCCGCATCACCCGAGCCGTAACCCATCGCGAGTATGGTGCGCCCAGCCAGCGCCAGGTCGTCACGGGCCGCGGTCTCGAACGCGGCGCCCAGCCACGCCGGCAGCGAAGCCGTGTAGAGGTTGCCAAGCTCCGCGGTGATCGTCTGGCCGAGCCGAAGCTTGTCCTGGGCGAACGTCTTGAACGCCGGCGAGCGACGGAACGTGCGGACCAGCGCCATGAAGGCCGGGAACGCGGACGCCTCGATGCCCTCAGACTGCACGCGCCCGAACAAGTCGGGCTGGCTGACCACCTCGTGCAGCACCGCCTGCGGGTCGATGTCGGTCCCCTCGCAGAGCGCCGCGAGGCCCTCGGCCCCGCTCTCGCGCGCGATCGACCACGTCAGCGCGGCCGCCATGGCCTGCATCGGCATGTGCTCGTAGGGCCGGTGGCAGCAGATCGCCGCGACGTCGTCGAAGAACGCCTGCCGCGAGCTGCTGACGCGCTCGAACATCGCATCGACCGCCCGCACCGTCGCCTCGACGTAGCACTGGGTCGAGTACGCACCGTTGAAGATCGGGAAGTCGTGCAGGCGCGCCGTTTGGGCCGCATAGGTCGGCTCGCGATGGCGCGCGAACGGCTTGCGGAAGTCGAGGCCGCGATAGGCCGACGCCGAGCCTGAGCGGGCAAGGTCGAGGCCGCACAGCGTCGGCTCCGTATCGAGCAGCATCGCGACCGCGCCCGCCCCCTGGGTCTGTTCCCCCGTGCTTCCGCGCTCGTACTCTGCAATGTCGGCGCTGACCACGATGGCTCGCTTGCCGCGACCGTCGGATTGCAGGTAGCGCGCTGCGGCCTTGAGCGCATACACGCCACCGAGGCACGCGTGCTTGAACTCGGGCACCTCGCAGGCCCGCGCGATCGGGGAGCGGCCGCGCTGCGGCAGGGCCTGGTCCAACATGCCGCGGATCAACACGGCCCCCGCCGCATTGTCGGTGCTCGACTCGGTGCCCAGCGCGAGCATGCCGATGTCGGCAGGGTCCACGTCGAACCGCTCGATCAGGTCGAGGACCGCGTCGGCGGCCAGGGTGTAGGCGTTCTGCGAGGGCCGACATACCCGAAAGCTGCGGCCGACCACCGCCTCGACCTTGCCGGGGTCAGCCCCCGTCCAGGTTGCCCAGTCGCTCAGCCGGACGCGCGTCCGGGGCACACGGAGGGAAAAGCCACTCAATCCTGGAGTCGATGCCGTCATCGCAATCTACCTTCGAGACGAGAGGCGCTCTGCTCGCCCTTTCGCCGCGCGGTACCCTGGCCGCATCCCGATCCGGTCGCAACCGGAGCCTCCCCCACCCGGTGATCCGGGTCACCGCCGGTGCTACTCTCCGCCGTCCTCGCGAACATGCGCACCCCGATGCCAGTTTCTGCCCGCACGCTCGCGGCCCTGTTGGCCATGACCGCCGCTTCGGCTTGCACCTTCGACGCAGCAGACTCTGGCGGGTTGGCGCCCGGCGGCGTCGCGCCGACCGACGACACCACGACAGCCGGCGAGACGTCCGGCGGCAGCTCGTCCGGCAATGTCTCCACCTCGACCGGCATCGATGCAGCCTCGAGTTCATCGACGTCGGCGGCCGAGAGTTCCAGCTCCACGAGCGGGATCGAGGATGGTCCGGCCGTGTTGCAGTGGCGGCTGAATACGCCGGCCATCGACTTCGGTGCGATTCCGCTGGAGATGGGCGCGACCAGCGTCGTCCGGCTCGAGAACGTCGGGGGCCGCACCGCCACGTCCATCGACGCGCAGCCGATCCCTGGCGCGTTCAGCTTTCCCGGCGGCTTCCCCGGGAACGACGGCGACTGCAGCACCGACCTGGCCGCGGGCGCGTCGTGCAAGGTGCAGGTGCGCTTCGGACCACAGGCGGTCGGCGTAGTGCAGTCGTCCGTGGACGTCGTCTACTACGACGGCGTGGATCTCAGCGCCCCCACCGAGGCCGAGCCGCTCGTGTTGATCGGTGGAGGTCGCGGCGAATCCGAGAACCTGCTCGTCAACGGCGGTGCGGAGAGCGGCTTGGTCGACCCGTGGAGCGCTCAGATCTTCTCCGGCCTGTGGGGCGTGGTCGAGGACGCCTATGCCGGAACCTACGCGTTCGCACCTGCGGGCGTCGTCCCCCAAACCACAACGATGACGCAGTCGCCCAGCCTCGACGACTACGCCGAGCAGCTCTCGTCGCCGGGCATCCGCTACCGCCTTCGCGGCCGAGCGCGCACGAACGACGCCGAGCACAGCTACAGCATCTCGATCGGGTTCGATGCGGCCTCGGAAACCATCGTGGATGGCAACGCGTCAGGCTGGACCCCGCTGTACGTGGAGGGCGTCATTCCCTTGGGCGCCACCGACGTGACCCTGCAGCTCGAGTGCAACAAGGCCGAGTTGCTGGGGTCGTGCGAGGCTCGCTTCGACAACCTCGAGCTACACCTGCTCTACCCCTGAGCCCGCGTTGGCCGGGGGCGAGACGAGGCGGCGGGCGAGCGCGAACAGCAGCACCCCGACCGCGACCTGGTAGAAGCCCGCGACGGCGTAGACCCCCTCGAACGCCAGCGAGGCGAGCAGCGCGGGCGCGAACCCCGGCACCCACGCGCGCGGCACGTTCAGCAGCGACGTGAGCACCGCGTAGTGCGTCGCCCGCAGCTGCGGCGCGGCGTGGTTCATCAGCCAGGCGTACAGGCCGACGTACATCACCGCAGTCGCCAGGACCTGCACGACGATGAACGTCAGCATGAACGTCATCGAGGACCACAGGCCAGGCACGAGCGCAAAACCGGCCCACAGCAACCCGAGGCTGACGCTGCCCAGCGCGGCCGCCTTGGCGTGCCCGAGGCGGTCGACCACGGCCGCGGCGACGAGGTGGCCCACCACGTTGCCGCCGAGGATGGCGAGCGGCAGCGTCTGCGTGATGGTCTCCATCGACCACTGCAGTCGGTTGATCAGGAAGGCCCCGCTGAGCGCGCCAGTGGCGATGTCCGCCGCCAGGACGACGCCCGCGACCCCGGCCACCAGCCACGTTCGGGGCTGGCGAAGCAGCATTCCCGCGCCCCGCCCGACGCCGCGGGGCTTCGTCGTTCGAGGTTGCCGCGTACGACCGATGGCAACGGCCACCACCACAAACAGGGCGCCGAGCACCAGCAACGCGCCGTTCATCCCGACGCGACCGACGGCCGCGCCGAGCAGCATCGTGCCCACGACCGCCGCACCGACGTGGTGCCCACACCACATGATGCCGTTGGCGCGTCCTCGCTGGGCCGGCTCCACCTGATCGATCGCCAGCGCGTCGGCGGCGACATCCTGGCTCGCCAGCAGCAGGTTGATCGCCAGCCACGCCCATCCCAGCCACGACACCGCTGCCAGGTCGTCGGTCGTGAACGCAAGGACCCCCAACGTCACCGCGATGCCCACCATGAACACCGCCGCGCTCCGACGAACGTCCAGGCGCAGGCGGTCGAGCGCGATGGCGACCGGAAGCTTGAGCAGCCAGGGCACGCTGGCGAGCTGGAACAGCGTGGTCTGCTGCTCGATGCTCGCCCCCGACGCGGCCAGCCAAGGCACGAGCACGTTCGTCAGGAAGCCGAACGCCGCCCCTTGGGCTGCGTACAACGCCCCAAGCGAAGGCAGCGGTCGATGCGGGCGCGACACCGCGCAGATCGTAGCAACGAGCGACGCGCGGGTCAGCTACGACGGACGGCGCGGAGCAGCCGGTGCCACCATGCACTCGCGCCGGTCCGAAGGTCGTCGAGATACGTGTACGTGACCGGGACGACGACCAGCGTCAGGACCGTCGCCGTGGTCATGCCGCCCACGAGCGCCTTGCCGAACGGCCCGTAGGGGATCCCTTCGCCCGTGTACTGGCTGAACGCCAGCGGCAGCATGCCGCCGATGGTCGTCAGCGCCGTCATCATGATCGGTCGGAACCGGAGCTCCCCGGCCGCCACGATCGCTTCGTTCCGCGACAGGCCGTCGCGCCGCGCTTGGTTCACGAAGTCGATCAGCACGATGGCGTTGTTCACCACAACGCCGAGCAGCAGCACGATGCCGATGCCCGCAAGCGCGTCGATGTGCTCGCCCGTGGCGTAGAGGAACCACCACACGCCCACGAATGACAGCGGAATCGAGGGCAGCACCGACAGCGGCAGCACAAGCGATTCGAACAAGAAGCCCATCAGCAAGAAGATGAAGATCGACCCCAGCAGCAGCGCCCCTCCGAGGTCTCGCTGCATGTCGTCGATGCTCTTGCGCTCACGGTCGGCATCGAAGCTGAGCCCTTCGGGCAGCTCGTAGTCCTGCAGGTAGCGAACGACGCGCTTGGCGGCGACCGTTCTCTGCTCCGGGTCGAGCTCGAGCCGGATGAGCGCGCCGACGCGCTTGTTGCTCCGAGACAGCGCCGACTCTCCCTTCTGCACGTTCTTCTCCGCCAGGACCGAGATGGGCACGGTATCGCCAGTCTCGGTCGGGACCCGATATCCGAGGAGTTGATCGACATCGCGCCGGTCGTCCTCTCGGTAGCGCATCCGCACGTCAATCTCCCGCGCATCGGTGTGGAAGCGCGGCAGCGGAGTGCCGCGAATCGCGTAGGCCACCGTATTTGCAACCACCGTCCCCGAGACGCCGAAGCGCTCCGACATGGTGCGATCGATGGAGAGAGCCAGTTCGTTGCGGCGACGGTCGCCCCCCTGCCCTTCCTTGATGCCGATGACGCCCTCGATCTCCAGGAGCTGGTCTTCGAGCACCTCTTTGGCGTCTTGTACGCGCTCGTGTTCGCTGCCGTAGATCACGATCGGGAACGAGTCGTCTCGCCCGCCATCGGCGTCCCCGAACTGCGACCGCTTCCGCCATCCAGGCGGCGTGGGAAGGTCGTCGGCGATTTCTTGGGCGACCTCCTCGAAGTCTCGCTCCCCAGGCTCCGGCGGCTTGAAGAAAATCTGAACGCGACCGCTCTGCTCGTCGAATCCGATGTAAGCCCCTTCGACCTTGGCCTCTGCGGGCAGCGCCGCCATCCTGGCTTCGATTTCCTTGAAGAAGGCGTTGGCCTCGTCGAGCGTCGTCTCCGACGGCATCGAGTACGAAACGGTGATGTTGCGCGTTCCGAACTCGTTGCCCGAGTTGCACTGGACGTTCATCGCCGGGATGACCATCGAGCCCATCGCCAACAACGAAACCACGACCACGTCGAATCGGCGGCGAAGCACGCCACGCAGCAGGCGGACGTAGCCTCGTCCCAGCCGGCCAATGGTTTGTTCGTAGACCCAGCCCACGCCTCGCTTCCACGCCGCGTCGACGGCGTCGACTCGACGTCGCCATGGGCCACGCGCCCGGGTCGTGTCTTCGGTGCCTTCGTTTGCAAGAAGGGTCGCGCTGCTGAGCGGGATGAGCACGAGCGCGACGAACAAGCTTGCGACCAACGAGACGCAGACCGGCGTCACCATGCGCACCATGAAGAACTGCGTCGGTCCGCTGGACAGCAACGAGGCGGGCAGGAAGACGACGATGGTCGTCATGGTTGCGAGCGTGATGGCAAGCCCCACCTCGCTGGCCCCTTGGAGCGCGGCGGCGTAGGGGCCCAACCCCCGCTTCCGGTAGCGGCTGATGTTCTCGGCGACGACGACGGAGTTGTCGACCACGAGGCCGATGCAGATCATCAAGCCGATCAGCGACACGAGGTTCACCGTCTGCCCCGTGAAGTACATGAACGGCAGCGACAAGAAGAGCGACAGCGGGATGGCGAGCGAGATGATGACCGTCAGGCGGAAGCGCCTGAGGAAGAACACCAGCACCACGAGCGCGAGGATGCCGCCCTGTCGACCGGAGTCGAGCACCTGCTCGAGGCTGTACCGGATCGTGTCTCCCTGAATGAAGATGGACTCGATCGTCATCCCGGACAGCGCGGGGTCCTTCTTCGCCTCCTCGACCACTTCCTTGATGCGCTCGGAGATTTCGACGGTGTTGGCCGTCGACTCCTTGACGATGTAGATGACCATCGACGGCCGCCCGCGATAGCGGTCGTAGCGAGTGCGCCTGGGGAAATCGAGTTCGACCGTCGCGACGTCGGAGAGGCGCAGGTTGTTGCCGCCCACGACGAGGTCTTCGATGTCGGCGACGCTGTCCCACGTCGCCACCGAACGCAGCAGGTACTGCCCTTCATCCTCCTGCAGCGTCCCGCTCGCCATCGTGAAGTTGCTGCGACTGAGCGTCTGCAGCAGCGAGAGCATGTCCACGCCGTACGACTCGGCCAGCCCGCGGTCGATCTCGATGCGGACCTCCTTTTGCTCCTCGCCGAGCGCGTTGGCAACGCCCACCCCCTCGATGCGACGCAGCGGGCGCATGAGGTACTGCTCGACCACGCCCTTGGGATCCGATAGCTCGGGGTCCCAAGTCACCGAGTAAAACGCGACCGGAATGGCGTCGGCGGACTCCTTGCGAATCTCGACCTTGTCGACCTCGTCCGGCAGGTCACCGCGCACCCGCGTGATGCGGTCGCGGACCTGCCGGTAGGCGATGTCCATGTCGACGTCGTTCTTGAACAGCATCGTGATGGAGCTGCTGCCCGACGTGGAGGTGGAGCTGATCTGGTCGACACCCGGCGTGGTGGCGACGGCGTCTTCGAGCGGGCGGGTGATCCGCTCCTCGACGTCCTTGGCGGTGGCGTCGGGATACACGGCCGCGATGCGCAGGAACGGCGGCGAAAAGCCCGAAGGGATGAGTTCCAGCGGAATGCGAGCCAGCGCGATGCCCCCGAGCACCAGCATCGAAAGCAGCACCATCATCATGGTGATCGGCCGCCGCAGCGACAGCCGCACGAGCGCGTGGCTCTCGAGCCCCTTCACGACCGGTCCTCCTCATCCGCATCGACGTCGCGGTCTTCGTCCCGCGCTGCCACGGCAACCTCGGCGACGAGCTGCTCGGGCCGCAGCTCGGCGAGCTCGGCCTCGAGGCGGTCTGCGGTGGAGACCTTCGGTCCGCTCCCACGAAGCCGGTCCACCCCGGCGTACAGCGTGGGAATGACGATGAGCGTGAGCAACGTGGAGAACCCCAGCCCGGAGATGACGGTGATCGCCATCGGCGTTCGGATCTCGGCCCCGTCGCCCAGACCCAGCGCCATCGGCATCAGGCCGAGCACGGTGGTCAGGGTGGTCATGAGAATCGGCCGCAGGCGGACCTTGCCCGCGACCTCGAGCGCTTGTTCGGTCGAGAACCCGCGCGCCTTGAGCTTGCCGACGTAGTCCACCAGCACGATGGCGTTGTTGACCACGATGCCGGCCAGCATGATCGCGCCAAGGAACACGACCACCGACAGCGGCATGTTCAGCAGCAGGGCGGCCGCGACCACGCCCACGAACGCCAGCGGGATCGTGAACAGGATGAGGAACGGGTACGCGAGGCTCTCGAACTGCGAGGCCATGATCACGTAGACCAAGAAGACCGAGAGCCCCAGCGCGAGGTACAGCGACTTCGAGCTGGTCTCCCACTCTTCGCTCTGTCCGGTGACCGCCGTCTGAACCGAGCTGGGCAGCTCGAGCGTTCGCATGGCGTCGGCGATGGAGTCGGCCGCGGTACCCAGGCCGATGCCCTCGACGTTGGCCGTGACCACGCCGACGCGCTGCTGCCCGACGCGCCGGATCTCGTTCGGCCCGCGACCCAGCTCGAGCGTCGCAACGGCCGAGAGCGGCACCGGGCGCAGGCCGCCCGGGTTCACGACGAGGTTGCGCAAGTCTTCGAGAGACGCCTCTTCCACGCCCGAAAGCCGCACCTGCACGGGAATCTTGCGGTCGATGCGATTGAACTTGGTCGCCTCGGCGCCCTGCACTTTGTCGCGGACCAGCTCGGCCACCGCGCGGATGTCGAGGCCGCGCCGCGCGAGCTCGTCGCGGTCGTACTCGATGTGAATCTCGGGGCTGCCGGGCTGGATCGAGCCCTTGACGTCCCGCAAGCCTGAAACCCCCGCGAGACGCTGCTCGATCGCCTTGGTCGCCGTGGACAGCTCGTCGAGGTTGAACCCTCGGATCTCGACCTCGACCGGCGTCTTGAACGAGAACAGCACCGGCCTGACGACGTTGACCTCGAGGTCGGGCACGCCGGAGACGGCCTGTCGAACCGCAGCGAGCGCTTCGTCTTCGATCGCGGCCGCTCGCGCACGACCGCTGCCGCCGAAGCCGAGCTTGGCGAGCGGATCGGATGCCCGATCATCGGAGAGAGTGATGCGCAGGCGCGCCGTGTGCTCACCACGCTCACCACCGTCGCTCTGATCCTGCTCGCTGCCGACGGTCGTGGTGACCGTTCGCAGGTGCGGCGTCGACTTGGCGACGGCGGTCTCCAGCGGGCGGATCGTCTCGTTGGTGGACTGAAGCGGCGTGCCCACCGGCAGCGTCAGCTCGGCCGTGAACTCGCCCTGGTGCAGCGTGGGGATGAGCTCGGTGTCGAGCTTGGTGACGCCCCACCCCACGAACGCAAGCGACCCAAGCCCCACCAGGTAGACGAACACGCGGTTGCGCAGCGACCACCGGATGACGGTGGGATATGCGGATTCGATGCCGTCGAGGACCTTGCCGAACAGCCACAGCGGCGCCCAGGCGACCAGCCCGAACACCTTGGCCATCAGCCACGCGGTGAACATCAACAGCGCCGCGAAGGGCAGCATCGCGGTCAGCAGCAGCTTGCCGAGCAGTTCGAAGACGAGGTGCAGAACGAACCGGAAGAGCGTGTACGGCAGGAACAGCAGCCGCCACCAGCCCTGCTTGACCGCAGCGAAGGACTCGCGCAGCTCGGTGATGGCCGCCCAGTTCGCCCACGCCCGCCCCAGCGCACGCAGCGGACCCACGCCAGCGCCGGCGCCCTGCCCTTCGAGACCGAAGGTTCGCGAAGCCAGCATCGGAATGAGGAACAGCGCGACGGCCAGCGACGCGAGCAGGCTGAACACGACCGCAAGGCCGAGATCGCCGAACATCTGTCCCGCGACCCCCTCGACGAACACCATTGGGAAGAAGACCGCGATCGACGTCAGGGTGGCCGCGAACACCGCTCCCCCGACCTCGGAGACGCCGCGCAGCGTCGCCCGAACCAGATCGTCCCCTTCTTGGCGGCACCGGTGAATCGACTCCAGCACGACGATCGAGTTGTCGACGAGCATGCCGATGCCCAGCGCCAGGCCGCCGAGCGACATGATGTTGAGCGACACGCCCGTCAGCTGCAGCGGTGCGAACGTGATGAGGATCGAGACCGGAATCGAGACCGCGACGATGGCGGTGCTGCGGAGGTCGCGAAGGAAGAAGAACAGCACCCCGACCGCGAGCAGGCCACCGAACAGCGCCGTGTTGCGAACCTCGTCGATGCTGGACTGGATGAAGGTAGAGCGGTCGGAGGCGACCGCGACGGTGGCCTCGTGCTGCTGCTCGAGGCGGGGCGCGAGCTTGGCGTCGATCTTGTCGCGGACCCGTGCCGCCATCTCCACGATGTTGGCGTCGGCTTCTTTGTAGACCTCGACCTCGACGGCCTCTTTCCCGTCGACGCGGGTGATGACCTCGCGGTCCTTGTGCCCCACGCGAACGGTCGCGAGGTCACGCAGCCGCACGTCTCGGTCCAACCGCCGCGTCACGACGATTTCGCCGATATCGTCGACGGTGCGGAACTCGTTGACGGTGCGAACCAGGTAGCGGGTGCGGCCGTCCTTGAGCTGACCGCCGGCGAGGTTGATGTTCTCGGCGCTCAGCCGAGCGATGACGGTGTCGATGCCGATGCCGGTGCGGCGAAGCTGGCCTTCATCGAGTTCCACCGAGATCTGCTCTTCGAGGCCGCCCTTGATGCGCACCGCGGCCACGCCCTCGACCGGCTCGAGCAGACGGCGAACCTCCTGGTCGGCGACCCGACGCAGCCGGCCCAATCCACCGTCCCCTGCGTAGCGGTCGCCCTCGCCTTCGAGGCTGAGCGTGAGCACCGGGTCGAGCGTGGGGTCGTAGCGAAGGATCAACGGTTGATCGACGCCGTCGGGCAGTGAAGGCGTGATCTGGTCCAGGATTTCGAGGACGTCCTGGTTGGCGTCGTCCATGTCCGTGTCCCAGCCGAACTCCAGGATCACGTCGCTGTAGCCGGCCCGCGACACGCTCTCGATGCGCGTGACGCCGGTCACGACGCCCAGGACCTCTTCGAGCGGACGCGAGACGTTGTTCTCGACCTCGGCCGGCGCCGCGCCCTCGTAGTCGGTGCGGACGGTCAGCTTCGGGTACGAGATGTCCGGCATCAGGCTCAGCGGCAGCATCTGCGCGCTGAAGCCCCCGAACACCAGGACCGCGAGGAACACCATCGCGACCGCGACGGGCCGCGTGGTGGTGAACGCGAAGCGCTCGATCAGGCCGGAGACGTCCCCGCGCGAGCCCGGTGCCGGCGCGGGTGCGGGTGCCGCCTCGCTCGGCGCGACCGGCCCGTCGCTCATGCGTCGTCCTTGCCGTCCGCCTGGGCGAGCGGGTCTGCATCGCGGGCGCCGACGGGCTCGCCTGCCGCGTCGACCCGAGTGATCATGCCACCGTCGGACAGTCCGGCCTGGCCGGCCACCACGACCTCGTCGCCAACCGCCAGCCCCGCGAGCACCTCTGCCTGCTCGGCGTCTTCGAGCCCGAGCTCGAGCTTCACGCGCTTGGCGGTTTCGTCGGGCTGCACGACGAAGACGTACGCGGCCTCGTCCTCGCGGACGAGTGCGCGCTTGGGCACGACGATGGCATCCTCGTGGCGCTCGGTCGTGAGCCGCACGTCGGCGTACATGCCCGGAAGGAAGCCACCGGAACCGCCCGCAAGCGCGGGGGGCAGACCGACCGTGACCTTGACGGTTCCCGTGGTTGCGTCGACGACGGGTGCGATCCGCTTGATCGTCCCCTCGCCCTGGCGACTACGCGCGGCCTTGCCCTGAATGAGCGCGACCTGCCCGACGGAGAGCCGGTCGAGCTCGCGCTCGGGCACGTATACGCGCGCGACCAAGGTGTCGAAGTCGGTGACCGTGATGAGCTGGGCGCCGGCGCTGACGAACGCCCCCTCGGTGACGAAGCGCTCGGTCACGGTGCCGCCGAAGGGCGCCGTGACGCGGGTGTTCCGGATCTCGCGCTTGCGGTCGCCGACGTCGAGGTTGGCGTTCTTGTAGGCCAACCGCGCAGCCTGCAGCTCGTCGCTCGAGGCCAGGCCCTGCGCGAACAGCTTCTCGGCCGTATCGAGGTCGCGCTTGGCGTTGTCCAAGGAGGTTCGAGCCCGGTCGAGCAGCGCGGCCTGGCTGTCGTATTTGATCCGGCCCACCTGCGCGCCCTTCTTGAGGACGTCGCCTTCTTCGAGGCTGAAGCTGATCAGGCGGCCGGTGGACTCAGCGTGGACCGTGACCTGCCGCTCGGCTTCGATGGTGCTGGCGGCCGTCAGCGCCTGCTCGATCGGAGACTTGCCGATCGACGCGGTGACGACGGGCGTCTTCTGCTCGACCTCTTCCTCGGAGCCTTCGTCGGCGGACGAGCGCGCCGCCGCCGGGTCACAGGCAGCACAGAGCAGCGCGGCAAGTGCGTAGATGCGCGTCTTGGAGGTCATCGTGCGTCGAGAGGCGTGTAGCACGCCGAGGGGAGCGTGGGTGCGGACCGCCCGCTGCGACCCGTAAATCGAAGGCAAAGCACCCAGCCGCCGGTGAGACCCAGGACAGGCCCCGGAGGTTTCCGACGCCTCGTGCAAAGACGCCACCGCGCGGCGAGGCCGGCGGTGGCGCGATGAGACGGAGCGCCTCGGCTCAGAGCGCTTGCTCGAGCGGCGTGAAGTCGAGTCCGTGGGCGCGCGCCACCGGCTCGCACACGCAAGCACCCGCCAGCGTGTTCAGTCCCCGGGCCAGGTGGATGTTGGCCTTGCTCGCCTCGAGGGCACCGAGATTCGCGATCGCCAGCGCATGCGGGATCGTGGCGTTGGTGAGCGCAATCGTGCTCGTCTGCGGCACGGCGCCGGGCATGTTGGCGACGCAGTAGTGGACGATTCCCTCTTCCACGAACGTCGGGGCGTCGTGGGTGGTCGCGCGGCAGGTCTCGATGCAGCCGCCCTGGTCGACCGCGACGTCGACCACGACCGAGCCGTCGGCCATCTTCTTGAGGTGGTCGCGCTTGAGCAGCTTCGGCGCCGCCCCACCGGGCAGCAGCACCGCGCCGACGACCATGTCCGCGTCGGTGCAGGACTCGTCGACCGTGTCGGGGTTCGAGTACAACGTCTCGATCGAGTTGCCGAACACGTCTTCGAGGTAGTGCATCCGGTCGGCGTTGATGTCGAGCACGGTCACCCGCGCGCCGAGGCCGATCGCGATGCGAGCTGCGGCGGTCCCGACGATGCCGCCACCGAGAATGACGACCTTCGCGCGACGCGTACCGGGAATGCCGCCCATGAGCAGGCCTTTGCCGCCGCCGGAGCGCTCGAGGCAGGCCGCGCCGACCTGCGAGGCCATGCGGCCGGCGATTTCGCTCATTGGGCGAAGCAGCGGCAGGGCGCCGTTGTTGTCGGTGATCGTCTCGTAGGCGACGCCGGTGACCTTTTTGGCGAGCAGTTCCTTGGTGAGTTCGGGGAACGCCGCGAGGTGAAGGTAGGTGTACAAGACCAGACCTTCGCGGAAGAAGCCGAACTCCTCGGGGAGCGGCTCCTTCACCTTGATGACCATGTCCGAGTCGTTCCAAACCGAAGCCGCGTCCGAAGCGATGTTCGCCCCGGCCGCGATGAACGTTTCGTCGGAGAAGCCCGAGCTGACGCCGGCCTGAGCCTGCACCGTGACGCTGTGGCCAGCAGCAACGAGCTGCTTGACGCCGGTGGGGTTGATACCGACCCGGTACTCGTGGGTTTTGATTTCCTTGGGGACGCCGATACGCACGCGGAAGTTCCTCGGTGAGAGTTGGGCACGACTATAAAGAGAAGCGGCGTCGAGGGCATCCGCAGTGGTAGGGCCCCGGGCCGTCGCCGAACGCGAACACCCGTGCGTTATCTCCCAGGTTCTGCCGTGGAACGCGGGCATCGTGATAGCGCGGCCTGTCGCTGGAAGACAGTGGGTGTCTCGTCGCGCGGACTCTGTTACGGTTCGCCGCGAGTTTTGTCATGCCGCTCGACCTCGAGCCTGGGGATGTCTACGCCGGGGGCATCCGCATCAAGGGTGTTCTGGGCGTTGGGTCCTTTGCTCGTGTGTACGAGGTCGAGGTCCCGGGATACTCGCACCCGCTTGCGCTGAAGCTGACGCGCGAGCCCGTCACCGCCAGCGACGAAGCGCAGCGAGCCCTCCGCGAGATCACGATCTTGCGCTCGCTGACCAACCCGCACGTGGTCCGCACCTTCGACTGTGGGCTGCGGCCCGACGGGCACATCTATCTGCTGATGGACCTGCTTGCCGGCGACACGCTGGAGGACTGGCACACCTATGATGCGCCACTGCACCCGGCGCAGGCGGTCACCATCGTGCATCAAGCCTGCCTCGGGCTCGCCGAAGCCCACGCGATGGGCATCGTGCATCGCGACGTGAAGCCGGAGAACGTCTTCATCGAGGCGGAGGGGCACATCAAGATGCTCGACTTCGGACTGGCGCGCTCATGGGACGGCACGCCGGTCGTGGGCGTGAACGCCAGCGACGCGCACATGGTCGTCGGCACGCCCCACTATTGCCAGCCCGAGCAGCTCAAGACGCGCGTGCTGACGCCGGCCAGCGACGTCTACAGCCTCGCCACGATCCTGTACGAGCTGCTGTCGTCGCGCTCCCCCTTGTTCCCCGAGCAGCTGCTGCCCGAGACCGTGGAGCGCCTGCGGAACGAACCGAAGACGTGGCTCGCAGCCCACATGCGCAACGAGCCGGTGCCCATCAGCCAGATGCCCGGCTGCGAAGGGCTGCCCGACGCCCTCGTCCGTGGCATCCACCGCGCGCTCTCCAAGGACCCGGCGGAGCGACCCCCCACCGCGGGAGCGTTCGCCAACATCCTCGGCCTGGTGCTGCACCGCGAGATGGACATTCCGGTCGCCGCGCAGCTGCGGATGCTTCATCCCGACGGCACGCTCAACGACCAGCTGTTCTTGCCTGGCAGCTACCGGATCGGCAGCGGCGAACGGTGCGAGATCAAGCTGCGCGACGACGACGTGCTTTCGGTCGCGGCGGTACTCGAGTGGAGCGGCAACCCGAACCTGCCGCACCTTCGCCCGCTGGCTGGCGCAAGCTCCGACCTGATCTGCGTGAACGATGAGCCCGTCGCGGGCACCGTCGAGCTGCCGCGCGACAGCGAGTTCAGCGTGGGCGGGACTCGGCTGGCTGTGATTTATGACTAAGGGAGGGCGCGCGCGCCCTCCCCTCGTCTGCAGCTAAGCTGCACACGAGCCTCCCCTCCCTTGCCCGGCCCTTTCGGGCCGTTGGTTTGGTGCACGCTCGCACCTCGCTGGTTCGCGGCCAAGCTGCACACGAGCCTCCCCTCCCTTGCCCGGCCCTTTCGGGCCGTTGGTTTGGTGCGCGCTCGCTCTTCCGTTGTTCGCAGCTGAGCACCGGCTGAACCTCTTCGGGCTCAACGAACTGCGTAGGCATGAAAAAACCCCGCGGAGTGTTCCGCGGGGTTCTCTCAGGTGGTCGGGGCGAGAGGATTTGAACCTCCGACCTTTCGGTCCCGAACCGAACGCGCTACCAGGCTGCGCTACGCCCCGTCTCTGGGAGGCGGTTTCTTAGTCGAGCTTGAGCCCGATGTCAAAGGTCGCTGTTTGCGCAGGTCCATTTTCTTGGGTCTCGAGCGGGGCCCGGCGGGTCACTCGAAGTCCGTCCCGTCGTCGCGGGCGCCCTGGCTGAGCAGCGCCGCCCCGCAGAGGCGATAGAGGATGCGCGCGCCCACGTTGCCGTCCCACTGCGCGGCCGCCCCCTGTCCGCCCGGCGGCGGGGCGACCTCGACCAGGTCGAACCCAACGATGGTTCGGCCGCTCACCGCCACCGCGCGCAGCAGGCTCATCGCCTGACCGAACCCCAGCCCACCGGGGACCGGAGTGCCGGTGTGGGGACACAGGGCCGGGTCGAGCCCGTCGATGTCGAACGAGATGTAGACGGTTTCCGGCAGTGCAGAGACGATCTCCTCGCAGGTCGACGACCAGCTCTCGCTGCGCCGCAGCTGGTGGTCGAAGAAGGTCCGGATGCGCGGGTCGGCGTCGATCCGCCGCGCCTCCGCCGACGACAGATCCCGAATCGCGACCTGGACCAACCGCTCCACGCCGGGGACCGAAGCGAGCACGTTGTGCATCACGCTGGCGTGCGAGCGCTCGAAGCCCTCGTACGCGACGCGCAGGTCGGCGTGCGCGTCGACGTGCAGGATCCCGAGCGGACCGTGCGCGTCGGCTGCCGCCGTGATCGCCCCGAACGCCGTCGCATGGTCGCCGCCCACCAGGCCGACGATCTTCCCCTGCGCGGACCACCGCGCCGCCTCGTCCTGGACCCACCGGTCGAGTTCGTCGCCGAGTTCGTTCACGCGGCGAAGGTTCGGGTCGTCCGCGGGCGCGCCTCCGGCCTCCACGATCGGAAGCGCGAGGCGGCACGCAGTCTCGTTCAACCCGCGGACCCGTGCATCCTCGGCGAGCATGTGCAGGCCGAACACCCACGGACGCGCCAGGCCGTCCGCGTGCAGCTCGGGGTCGTACAGATCGAGCTGGGCCGATGCCTCACGGATCGCCTGTGGCCCGTTCACCGTGCCGCGCCCGTAGCTGACCGTCGCTTCCCAAGGCGCGGGCACGAGCACGACCGAGCAGTCTTCCGGCGCATAGGGCAGCCCGAAGATGCTCCCGTCAGGCTCGCCGGCCCCGTCGGGATCGAACGCGCTGACATCGACGCGTCGCGGCGTCATCGACGGTCAGTATCCCGGGCGAGCGTCGGAGCGGCGCCCCGGAAGCATGCCGCGCACCCACGGCGGGCCGTCGCTGAAGAGGTGGTCGCGAACCGCCCGCGCGGCCCCGCCCACGCCTCGCGGCAGCGCCCGGAACAGCACGTCGAGGTGGCCCTCGTCGCTCTCGACCCCGTGCACGGTGACCAGCGACGACACCAGGCCCAGCGCCCGGCGAACGACCCGGTTCTTTCCGATCTTCGGGTGCTTCATCAGGTCGATGACCAGGCGGTTGCCCGTGGAGTCGCCGAGCAGCGCCCCGACCTTCGGCATGTTCGCCGCCAGCGAGCCGCTCTTGGTCAGGTCGAGCGCGCCAGATTTGATCAGCGCTGCCACCGGTGACTGTGCGTCATCGTCGAGCACGCGCAGCTTGGTCCCCTCGAGCCGGATCTCCAGCCGCAGCTCTTCGTCGGACGCTCGGATGCGCTCGATGAAGATGCTCGTGAGCGCGCGGACCGGGACGCCCATCATGTCGAGGGTTGCGCCGACGCGAATGCCCGGCGGGTCGGGATCGATTTCGATGTCCGTCGGTCCCCCCTCGCCACCCTGCGACGCCAACCACCGCAGCCCCGCGATCGGGACTCCGAAGCGCAACCCCATCGCGTTCCGCAGCATGCGTGCGACTTCTTCGGGATGGCTTCGCAGGTACGTCGTAGCGGCTTGGAGCAGAGCTTGGCGAGCGACCATCTGCGATGAGCATACCGTCGCATCGGAGCCGGCGGTGCCCGCATTCCGCCCGCTGACCAACAAAAAGGCCCACAACGACGCACAGGCCCCGCCTTGCAGCGATGTGCGAGCGACGCTATCGAGGAGAAGCGGATGAACGGAAGGACCGGAGGAACCACGCTGCTCGCGGCGCTGATGCTGCTCGGATGTGGACCGGTGGATGAAGGCAGCCCGCCCCCCCTTCCCACCGGAGGCAGCGCGACCTCCGGTGCCAGTGGAGCATCCACCGCAGCGACCTCGGTGACCGCCGGGAACAGCGGCGCGACGGCGTCGGGTGGTGGCGGCAGCGTACCGGCGCACTGCGAGATCGCGGGCGCCGACAGCTCCAGCGGCGAGCCCGAGGACGACGACGGCTTCAAGTTCGACGTGGGCGCGCCCGACGGCGGCCTCACGTTCGACTTCGGCTGTGCCGAAGCCGCCGCGCAGAGCACCAACCTCGGCTGCGAGTTCTACGCGGTCGATCTACCCAACGACGACCGCGGCACCTTCATGAGCCCGGCCGCCGCGGACCAACAGTTCTCCGTCGCCGTCGGCAACCCCTCGGGTCTTTCGGCGGCACTGGTCGAGGTGTACCTGCCTGGTGAGGACACATCGTTCGCCTCGGCGCAGGTCGAGCCCCAAGAGACGTTCACGTTTCCCCTGCCCTCGGCGTCGATCGAGCCGAACTTCGGCACGACCGACGGGCTCGCGTATCGAATCGTGAGCGACACGCCCATCGTCGCGTATCAGTTCAACCCGCTCGACAACACCACCCCGGTCTACTCCAACGACGCGTCGCTGCTGCTTCCCACGCACGCGCTGGGGACCGACTACACCGCGGTCACGGGCAGCGCGATCCTGCTGAGCATGGGCGCCAACGACCCGAACCCGCGCAACGCTGGCGCCTTCGTCAGCGTGGTCGCGACGCAGGACGACACGCTCATCGAGCTCGACCCGACGGCGCCGCTGGCCGGCGGACTTCCATCCTCCAAGACCACGCTCGACGCGGGCCAGGTTTGGACCATCGTCTCGACCCAGGCAGAGGGACAGTCGGGCAACCTTTCCGGCACTCGCATCCACGCCAACGCGCCGGTCGCCGTCTTCGGCGGCAACGTGGCCACGGTCGAGCCCGTCGCCGAGTCCGAGTGTTGCGCCGACCACCTCGAGCACCAGCTCTCCCCCGTCACCGCGTGGAGCAGCCGGTACGCCGTCGCGCCGCCCCCCAGCGTGACCGGCCAGGGCAACGACCGGGCGCTGTATCGCCTCACCGGCTCCTTCGACGGCACCGAGCTGCTGTACTGCCCGACGCGGCCCGACGGCGCGCCCACCGAGATCGGCGCCGGCGAGACGCTGGCGTTCCAGTCCAACCAGCCGTTCACGATCGCCGCGGCCGACCCCGACCAGGCGTTCGGCCTCGCCCAGTTCGTCCTCAGCACCGAAGCCCTCGCGGACAACGGCCTCGGCGACCCCGCGATGCTGATCGTGCCCTCGGCCCTGCAGTTCGAGAAGCGCCTGGCGTTCGTCGTGCCCGCTGGCTACATCGACAACTGGGCGACCGTCATCGCCCAAGGGGACGGCGCCGTCACCCTTGACGGCGACACCATCCCCGACGACGAGTTCTCCGACCTGGGCAACCTCGATGGTGAGACGTTCCGCTACGCGCAGGTGCCGCTGGACGAGGGCCAGCACATCATCGAGGGCCAAAGCCGCATCGGCGTGTCGGTCTTCGGGTACGACGAGGCGGTCAGCTTCGCCTACCCCGGCGGCGCGGGGCTGCGGGTCGTCTCGATCCCCCCTGCGGCGGGCTGACTCCGATCGCGCGGCCGTGAAATCGCGCCCTGCAATTTCGCGGGGCCCGCTGCGCCCCCTGCACCCGCGCGGACTGGTACTCCTTGCCCGCCATGATCGTGATGAAGTTCGGCGGGAGCTCCGTCGCCAATCGAGCCCAGATCGAGAAGGTCCGGGCGATCGTCGCCGCCGCCTCTGACCGTACGCCGGTCGTCGTCAGCTCCGCCCACAAGGGCGTGACCGATGCGCTGATCAACACCGCCCGCGACGCCGCGGCCGGCAACGATGACGGCGGCGACATGGTCATCGGCAAGCAGACCGCCATCGCGGAGTCGCTGGGCTGCTCCCTCGACCTGCTCGGGCCCCTCTTCGCCGAGGTTCGAGACCTGCTCCGCGGGATTCATCTCGTCCGAGAGCTCTCGCCCCGGAGCCTCGACTACATCTCGAGCTTCGGCGAGCGCATGTCGGTGCGATGCATCGCGGACTTCTTCACGCGCGAAGGGCTCGCGGCACAGGCCTTCGACGCCTGGGAGCTTGGCTTCATCACCGACGACAACTTCGGTCGCGCGCGACCCCTGCCCGACTTTCCGCAGCGCCTCAAGGACGCCTTCGCCACCAAGGTCCCCGCAGGAGTCGTCCCGGTCATCACGGGCTTCGTCGGCAAGAACGTCGCTGGCGACATCACCACGCTGGGCCGCAACGGCAGTGACCTGACCGCCTCGCTGGTGGGCGCCGGGCTCGACGCGTCGGAGGTCCAGATCTGGAGCGACACCAACGGCGTGATGACGGCCGACCCCGGCATCGTCCCGACCGCGCAGAGCATCCCCCACATGCGCTTCGACGAAGCCGCCGAGCTCGCGTTCTTCGGCTCCCGCGTGCTGCACCCCTCGACCCTGCTCCCGGCGATCGACAAAGACATCCCGGTTCGCGTGCTCAACACGAACCGTCCCGAGCACCCGGGCACCGCCATCTCGGCCAGCCCCCCAGAGCGAGAGGCCTCGTTCACGAGCGTCGCCTACAAAGAGAACCAGGCCGTGCTCACGATCAGTGAGCCGCACATGTTCGAATCGGTGGGGTTCTTGGCACGCGTCTTCACCACGCTGGCCGAACACGGCGCCGTGCTCGACATGGTCGCAACGTCCGAAGTGAGCGTGTCGGTGACCAGCCACGACATCGACGCGCTCAAGGCCGCAATCCCCGACCTGCAGGCGTTCGGCGAGACGGACCTCAAAACCGGCAAGGCGATCCTCGCCGTCGTCGGCCGCAAGATTCACCACACACCGGGCATCGGCGCGCGCGTCATGAAGTCGCTCGCCGCCGCCGAGGTGAACATCGAGATGCACAGCTTCGGCATGACCAGCAACAACATCTCGCTCCTGGTCGACGACGCCGCCATCGCCACGGCCGTACCCGCGCTTCACGACGCGCTGTTCGAAGCCTGATGGGCAAGGACACGCTCGAGCTGTGGAAGAGTGACGACCCGCGGCGGCCCAAAACCGCCGACGGTCGCGTCATGGACGTCCCCGCCGGCTGGGCTCTGCTGCCGCCCGGCGACGCCGCGCTCACCCGCCGAGTGAAGGCTGCTGGCCCCTGCTGGGTCGTCAAAGCCAAGCGCGGGCGCAGAACGTTCTCGCAGGGGATCTGGGCCCCCGCCGAGACCATCGAGCGGCTGCAGGCCGAGCGGGCGACCGAGCAGGCCGATCCGAAGTACGCCGCCAAGCTCGAGGCCGGCCGCGCGCGTCGAGCCAAGGAGCAGGCCGCGTACGTGCTCGAGTTCACCGCCGCGGTCGAGACGTTCTTGGCGTTCGCGCCCCGATACACCGAGCTGCAGGCCCGCATGGCGCGAGCCATCGCCGAGCACGCCACGCCCGTCGGCAGCGGCACCGTCGCCCGGACCAAGCGCATCGACGTCGACCGCCGAGCCGAGGCCGCCACCATCGCCTGGATGCGGCACCAGACCACCGCCTACGACGACATGAAGATCCCCCGGGTCAAAGGCATGCGTCGCGAGGTCCGCCGCATGCTCGCGGAGCGCTCCCGCACGCTGCTCTCTCGGTACCGGCGGGGCGAGGCCTCCGAAGGCCGCTGCCCCCTGACGCACGCGCTCGACAGCGTCGACGCGCAGGGACCCTCCGAAGAGCACCGCGACGCCGCGGCGCTCATCGAGATCATGATCTAGGCGCCGGCTACCAGGGCGTCTTGCCTGGGGTCAGCTCGATCGTCACCGGCCCCGCCGCGGCCTCTCCGCTGAACGCGTAGATGTGCCACGTGCCGGGCGCCTTCGGCAGCGGGTTGTCGCCCAGCAGGTTCACGGAGAACGACCCGTCCTCGGCGGGCGTGACCTGCAAAAGGAACGGACCGGACCTCGTCGAGTCGGTCGCAAAAAGTTGCACCGCTCCTGGAGTCTGGCCCTCAAGGAGGATCTCTCCTCCTGGCTCGGTGACGCCCGTCGAGGGTCCACGCAGCTGCAAAGGACCTTCGGCCCCATCCGCAGGGCGCGTACGTTCCGAGGCGACCGACGGGACTTCCCCGAGGACGAGCTGCCCTTCTCCAGCAATCTGGATGGGCGCTCGGTTCGAGATGAGCGCGCCGCGGACGGCATACAACCACCCGCTTCCCGCCCCCCAGTGCACGTCGACGAGCCGCTCGCGCAGATCGCCCTCGAAGGTCTCCGACACCGACGTGGGTTGAAGACCGAAGGCCCCGCCATCGGGCGCGGCCGCCCGCATCTTCGGGCTACCCGCGGGCGCGGCTGCGATCCCAGCCGTCCCTGCGTGACCCACAAGCACCAGCCAGCCCTCCTCCTCGAAGTCGACCGCGCCGTCACCGACGGCGATCACGCCCAGGAACGTCGCGGCGCCCGCCTCGGAAACACGAAAACGAGCGTCGAGCACGATACCGCCGCCGTCCCTGGACTCAAGAGAGTCCTTTGCGGAGGACAAGAGCGACTGGACCCCCTCCCCGTCGAAGTCTGCGTCGGTCTGGACGATTGCGTGTTCCTCGTTCTGCACTGTTGGCGTATTCCCTTCGACATCGTCACGGCCGTCGCGAGCGGACTCCCGAGGATGACGTGGCTCTGCGCGCGCGTCTTCAGACCTGGTCACCGGTCTACCGCAGCTGGCGAGCGCGAGCGCCACAGCGGTGCTGGCGAAGCGCGTCACTCGCCGAGATCCCCGACGATCCCAACCTGGATCGGCCCGACGACGACATCACGGGAAAACGCCGTGAAGAAGTAGGTGTCTGGGAACGAGGGACCTTCTTCGTGCTCGAACAGGTCGAGGTTGAAGTGACCGGTGACCAAAGACGCAGCGTTCGGATCGACCGGATCATAGCTGGGAACCTTCAGCGTCATCACGAAGGGCCCGACGGCCTTGGTCCCGGTCGCGACCAGGTGAATCGTGACGACCGCGGTCGCCCCGGAGACGCCGACGTCGAGAAGACGGCCCGTTTGAGGGTCAAAGCCGACCCGCTCGTGCTTCGTTGCGGGCAGCCGGAATGAGCCGCGCAGCATGCACCGGCGGCCGCGCCCCAGCTCCGCGACGCGGTCGATCGACAGCGCAACACCAATCCCCTCCGGCATCGCAGGGGACTCGGGCTGCTCGCGGTAGTTCGGAAACGGGCTTGGGCCCCCGTCGAGCGCCCGCTGAATCGCGGTCCCCACCTCTGGCAGTGGCGGGTCGACTCGCGGAGGCGTCGCGACCTCGGAGGTTCTCGTCCGCTGCTCGATGTACGCCTCGACGGCGTCGTCTCGAAACTCCGCGTTCGTGGGAGCGATCATGGTCTTGACCGTGTTGGAGACCATCTCCCGCAGAAGCCCGGTCGTCAGGATCCCGCTGCGGCGCCAGTCCAGGCCCAGCGGGGTGCGGATGTCCTCGACATCGAGCGAGACGCGCAGCCCCTCCAGGCCGGGAAAGCTGAAGCCGACGATGCCGTCGCCAGCCGTCTTTCCGCTCAGAAGCGGCGTGCCGACCCAAAGTTGATTGTCGTCCTCTCGGACCGCCACCGTGACGAGCTGTCGTTCCGGGTCGAGCTTGGCGTCGTCGGCCAACGTGCGAATGAAGAGAAACGCGACGGGCAGCTGCCCATCCTCATCCGGGGACACCCGCAGCGGCGCGTCGAGCTTGAGGCCCAAGTCGTCGGCGTCACAAAGCGCGTCGACGACGGCGTCTTTGTTCTTCTCCGGGTCAGCGAGGAATTCGTGGTCTTCGAGACGGAGCAGTCCGTTGGTCATGTTCGTTGCTCAAGTAAGTGCGTCGAGAGCCTGCGCCTGGATGAATGGCTTGCATCGCGCGCAGAACTTGCCGGTACAGCTCGAACCGGCTCCGTTCTCTCCGTACATGATGCAGGTACACTCCTTTTTCCCGGCAAAGTTCTTCGCGTATTTCGTACCCGCTTTGCCGGCACCGCCCGCGTAGTTGCTTTTGCTCATGCCATCGGCACAGTGTCCGCCCTGGTGACCGTTGGCAACGTACTCGCGGCCATGCCGGACCCCAGAGAGTCCTGGCGGCTTGCCGGCAGCCGACTGCGGGACCTGATGCATCGTATGGCCGAGTTCATGAGCCATCACGTCGTTGCTGACGTTCTCGGCGCAGCGAAGCACGATCAGCTGCAGATACCCCTTTTTGGCGTCCGCTTCCCCGAGGTAGGGGCCCTTGGCCTTGAACAGGTTGAAGGTGACGAGCACGTTCTTCTTGTCGTCCGTGCCGAGGTACTTCACTGCGTCCGCAGGCAGCTTGAAGGTCACCTTCGACTTCACGATGTGGAAGTCGCCCTCGGCCAGCTTGCCCGACTCCTTCCCATCGTCGGACTTCCATGAACCCGAGAGGAAGGAGCTGCCCGCATCTCCGATCCTCTTCGGAAAGAAACCGGACCCGACCTCGCCAGCAAACCCGACAACGTCCTTCCCATCGCTCCACTTCACCGTCGACTTGTGCGTCAGCTTCAGGTCCTTCACGCCAACCGTCGTTCCTTTGCCGAGCGTGTCGAACTGCGTGTGGCAACACAGGACGTGAACCATGTGCGGGCTCTTGGCGTTGGAGAATTTTTTGTGGAAGAAGCCCTTGTTGTGGTCGCCGATGTTGAGCAGCTTCTTGCCGTCGTCGCCGACCCAGGCGCCATCGAACCATGACCCCTTCGGACCGTCCCCTTCGGCGATCTCGACGGTCTCGCCGTGCTGGTCATACTCGACGAAAACCTCGGCCAGGGCTGCCTTCATGCGGTCCAGCTTCGGCGCCGAGGTCCCGGCAGGAACGGTGAGCTGGTACCAGAGCTGGCGCCAGTTCTGCACGTGAAGCGTGCCGTCTTCGCACGCTTCAGTGATCCCGACGGAGATTTTCGCTTTGTCTCCGCCAGCATAGCCGAGCTCAACTTCGAACTCGGCAGCGCCCTTTTCGTCATACGGGACCTGGGCCGTTGCGACCCCATCGTCCCCAGGTTCGGTCTTCGACCCCGCCACGACGATTCCGCGCTTCAGGTCATTGCGCTTCGAGTTGTCGGTGTCGAACTCGACCTTGATGTGGACGATGTCGCCAGGGATCCCCTCGATGCACTCATCGTCGGTTTGTCCGCCGAGGACGACCTTGAGCAGGGTGCCGCACTTGGGGTTCTTCGGGTCTGCCGCGAGGTTGACGTACTGCTTGAGCGGTGCCGACTCGCTGTTGCCCTCCACTGACGGCTGGACCAGCAGCGCCTTGTACTCCTTCTTCTCGACCTTCGCCTCGCGCGCCCGGCCCTTCTCGGTCGTCCACTCCAGCAGCGAGCACGGTGAGAGGACCTTGACGGTGCAGGGTGCCGTCCCGTTGAGCGGAATGGGGCACTCTCCCTTCGAGTCGGTCCTGAAGATCTTTTCGTCGCCGGTTTGACTGAACGTGAGCGGGACGCCCTTGAGCGTCTTCCCGTCGGCATCGACGGCTTTGACGACCGCCGATCGAGGCCAAACCCGGAAGTCCGCGCCCGGGTAGGGGATGTCCCCGCACGTGACCTTGTAGCTGAAGGTGTAGGACTCCTCGTCGTCCTTACATTTGGGCAAGGTGACGACGGTCGAGACTTTCTTCCCGTCCTCCCCTTTCTCTCCAAGCTCCAGCTCGGCGGCCTCGATCTTCTCAGAGCCGCCTTCCTGCTCAAATTCGAACTTTGCGGTCGCCCGCTCCCCCTTTCCGCGGGTGATCCAGGCGCTGAGAGTCAGGGTGCTTTCCTCAAAGACGTTGTGAGCCATCGTGTTCCGGGAGCCGCCGCCCTGGCGAGAGTCTCGCACCACTGTCACGGGGGTCACAACCTCAGGTCGGTGTCGTCCCTCGGTGCTATCGTTCGCTTGTGTGGCTCAACGACGGGATGCAGCGCTTCGAGCTGACCACGTGGCGGGAGCCTCCCCGTGATGGCGTCCCGGTCCCGGCCGAGGAATTTGCCCGCAGCTTGCGCAGCGCGGCGCCCTGGGTGCGAGACCAGATCATCGATTTTCTCGTGGTCGAGTTCGGATGGGACCCGCTGTCCAACGACCGCCATGACGGGGCCGTCGGACGAATCATCGAGCTCCTCGAGTCCGGGCAAGCGTTCGTTGCCACGGTCCCCCCCTCCGGCACCACGGCCGGCGACGTCCCCGATGACGACGACGTTCAAGCGCTGAGCGAGCTCGCCGAGGAAGAGGACGAAGAGGCGGCCGCAGGGGCGCAGATCGAAGGTCCGATGCAGGTCGAGCCCGAGCACGGACTCGAGCCGCCCGACGTGCCCGACTACAGCTTCGAGGTCGAGCCGCCCGACGTGCCCGACTACGGCTTCGAGGTCGAGCCGCCCCCCATTCCCGAGAGCGGCTTCGAGGTCGCAGGGCCGCCGAACCCGTAGGCCGCTCAGGCAGGATCCGCGTCGCAGGCCTGCAGCGCGGGGGCGTGAGCGTCGGGGTCGAGCTGCTGGGCGCGGCGAAGGCTGGCGCAGGCCGCCCCAGACTCGGCGGCGGCGTGCTGGACCTCGGCGCGCAGCAGCCACGCATCGGGGCTGTGGGGCATGCGCTCGGTCAAGGTGCGGGCGATCGCCCGGGCGCCGCTGGTGTTCTCCAGCGCCATCCAGTGACCCAGCGCCGCCGCGCCGGCCCGCAGCAGCGCCGCGCTGGGGCGTACGCCGTCGCCGAGCGCGGCCCAGCCCTTGAAGGCGAGCTGGGCGGCTTCACGCCGCTCGCCGGCGACGGCCAGGGCGTCGGCTTCGGCCAGCGTGATCCAGCCCTGGTCGGCTCGTCCCAACCGCGCCCGTGCCCGGTCGGCCCACCGACGCACGGCAGTCGGGCGCTTGGCATCGCCGAGCGCGAGCACTGTGACCTCCCAGCCGGCACGCAGCTCCGGATGCTGGCGCGTCATCGCCTTCGCGTCATCCAGCACGTCGCGACCGGCTGCGTGCTGCAGCCGCAGGTCCGCGGCCGCACGCAGCTGTGGGTCGACGCCCGCGGCTTCGGCAGCGGTCCTCCACCGAGCCCACGCGTCCGGCTCCGGGTTCGAGCCTACCGCGAGCGCCAGCAGCTCGGTCCACCCGCGCTGGTCCAGCGCCCCCTGCTCTGCCGCCGTCGACAGCTCGCGCCAGGCCTGCGCGACCCGCCCCTGCCGCGCATGCGCAACGCCCAGTCCCGCGCGGTACGTCGCGACGTCGGGGGCCAGCGCGGACGCCATGGTCCACAGGTGAATCGCCTCGTCTGCGTTGGAGCGCTCCGCCAACGCGGCGGCCGCAAGCGCCGGGCGATGCTCGTGCTCGAGCGCGCGCTCGTACTGCGCGAGCACCTCCCGTTGTGGGCGGCCGACGAGGGTTCCCACCTCGGCCAGCGCCGTCCACAGGCCGGGCACCCACGAGGCCTCTTCGCTCAGCGCAACGAGCCGACGATGCGCACCACCGGGCTCGATGAAGTGCGCGGCAGCCCGGGCCGCGAGCGCGTCGAGGGAGCGTCGCCCCGGCATTGCACGGCGAGCGGTTCCGACGTGCCGGACCGCCTCGGGCCACGCGCCGCGTTCCGCAGCCGCCCACGCGAGCACGTACGCGACCGCGGGCGCATCCGAATCGGCGTGCTGCAAGCGCCGCTCGGCCGCCGACCATCGACCCGCCGTCGCGTCGGCGTACGCAGCCACCAGGCCGCGCACGTCGGCGCCGTAGCGTGCCAGCGTCGTCCACCGTCGCAGGCCGGCCTCGTCGCCCGCGACGAACGAGAGCTCCAGCGCTCTGCCAATCGCCATCGCATCCCACGGCAGCATCGACGCCCGGGCCTGCGACAACGCCAGGCGCGCAGCCTCGGCGTCCCCAGCTCGAATCGCGAGGTCCGCTTCGCGCAGGGCGGCACGGCCACGCTGCAGATGCTCGTCCGGCGGGGGAACGGCGTCATGAAGCATCGCCTCGGTCCAGGCGAGATCGGCTGCCGACGCGGGGGTCGCCAGCGCATCGAGGGTTCGCAGCGCCCGGCGCACGTCCCCGCGCGCGAACGCCAGTGACGCCAGCTGGCGGCTTGCGCCCACGGGCCGAAGGGGCGTCTGCGCGAGCGCTTGGATCGCCGCGTCGAGTTGCGCCACGTCCTGCGCACCTCGACCCGCCCCGATCCCCTGCGCCCACGCCTGCATCCGCGCTTGGGCGTCCTCGGTGGGCTCCCCGCGCATCGCAGCGAGCAGCACGTCGGCCTCGCGATGAAGCGGCGCGCCTGCCCCCTCGGTCGCGCGCGGTCGGACGGGCGCCCCGGCGTCGCCCCATGCAGCCTGCTGCGCCCGCGCGAAGGCGACGAGCGCCGCCTCGCGTTCGGACGCCGGATCTCGCTCGACGATCGTGGAAAGCGCCTCGACGCCCCCAGCACGCGCCGTCGCCTCGAGCGCGTCGAGCTCGGGCGTCTGCAGCAAAGCCGCACCCAACCCCAGGACACATCCCGCAAGCGCGCAGCCGAGACCGACCGCCGACAGGAAGCCGGCTCGGTCTCGCGCAGCCGCCCGCCGCTTGGCCCGCGTGGGCGCGTCCTTGCGCGCCTCGTCCTCGAGCACCGCCGCGATGAGCGACATCGTGTGGTCACGCGCGCCCACGAGCCGCGGCACCGACCGCCCGTCGGAGGTCCGACGGGGGATTACCGGGAGCGGGCTGCGGTCGCGCGCGGTCATCGGCTCAATAGGTGCCGAGACTGCTCCTCCGGTTTTCTCTTCGCACCCGTGGTGCGCGTGAGTTAGCGGCGACGTCGACGGCGGGACGCGCCCAACAGGCCCAGAACGCCCGCCATCAGCCACGCAGCGCCACCGCGCGTTCGCGTACCGGCTGCACAGCCTCCGCCTTCGTCGGCGCCCGCCGTGGACGAGCCGCTGGACTCATCGCCACCATCGTCATCGCCATCACCGGAATCACCGGCGGTGACCGTGATGGTGACCGT
>JBCCQM010000032.1:0-52497 GCA_039024335.1 Myxococcota bacterium | reverse complement strand
AGCAGCAGCCAGGCGGCGTTCGGACCGTGCGACCCGAGCTGGCATCCGCCGCCACCGCCCGCTGCGGAGGGGCCGTCGGTCTCGGTGTCCCCGTCGGCCTCCGCGTTGGTCTCGGTCTCGGTCTCGGCGGGGTCTGGCGTGGGCCCAGACCCCGGGTCGTCGCACGCCCGCGCGGCGCTGGGATGCTCGATGCTCGACGAAGGAACGAGCCCGCAGACGTCCGGGAGAACCTGCGTCTGCGTGTCTTCGATGTCCGGGCACGTCGCGAACGGCACCAGCTCGCCCGGTGCATAGGCCGTCCAGCTCCGCCCTTGCGGGTCGGTGGCCACGCCACGCACGTACAGCGCGCTGAACACGGTCTCGGTCGGGGGCACGAAGTCGACCTGCACGGTCTCGCCGTCGGGGACGATCGTCGCGAACGATGTCCACAGCTCCGGCTCGGCAGCGGTCGCCCAGGAGAACTCGATACTCGTGCCGGGGTCGGCGGCCAGGCACCCCCGAATCGTGGCCCCCGAGTCCGCGAAGATGTCGGTGCGGGCAAACGGCGTCGTCAGCGAGAGCGCGGGACCGGGGGCTTCGTCACCATCGACGACCCGGACCAGGCCTGGCCGGCGCGTCCACAGGCTGGTGGGCGGCTCGAAGGTATAGCCCCACACCGCGTAGACGCCGACCGGTGCGTCAGCTGGCCACGCGATGCCGTCGCCAACCCCTTCGCAGCTGGTCGCGCGTCGCTGGGGGGTCAGAAGCAGGGCTCCGACGCCCGTCGGGGACGACTCGAGCACGTCATCATCCCCCGGCGCCTCGGTCACGATGCCGGAGGCCAGCGCGCGGTCGACATCATCGATGCGGGTCCAGGCGGGCAGGTCGAACGCAGGGTGCAGGTCGAAGGGCAGGGCGTGAAAGGCGAGCGTCCGTGAGTCGGGAAGCTCATCTTCCGAAAGCTCCGTGTCCTCGAGGGGCACCGTGTAGCGCAGCCGAACCGAGGTGTCGCCGCGCTCGATCGTCTGCACGCACCCGGCGTCGTAGAAGGTCGGCGGGGTTCTTGGACGGGTGCCGTTGATCGCGGACGCGGTCCCGGGAATGCCCGCGACCGCGCCGAGTACGAGAAGCGGGCCGACGTGTCGGCCCCACATCCTATGGGAACCCACCGCCGGCCACTCCGCCGACGCAGTAGCGGCCCAGCTCAGGCGGTCCGAACGGGTTCTCGAAGCTGAATGCGTCGATCGGATAGACGATCGAGAAGTCGAAGCACATTTCGTCGCGTGTGCCCTCGCCAAAGCGAACGGTCGTGTCCGTGTTGTTGGTGTATGTGCAGCTCGTTCGCAGCACGTCTCCCTGCTCGATGCGAAGCGCCGGCGTGTGGGGGTAGTAGAGCTGATTCTCGAAGTTCCACTGCGGAACGTCGACGATCGTCTCCATGTTGTCGGTGTTGCCGCCCTTGATGAGCTCGGTTTTGATGGCCGTGCCCACCTCGTGCATGTGCGGCCAGCTCAGCAGCATGGTGACGTCTTCGCTGGCGCGAACGCCGGTATCGCAGTCGCCCACCGTCGTGACGGTCTCTCCGGGCGGCACGTCGATGTCGACCGTGCCCAGCCACAGCGTCGCGGCTTTGTTCTCGCGAGGCTCCTCGGTCGTACACAGCGCGACGCCGGAGTTGTCGAGCGCGTCCTTGTAGCCGGCGGTGTTGTTGTAGTGCAGCTGGAGGATCAGCTTTTCGCCCGGGGCGGCGAGCTCGAGGCCGGCTTCTTCGGGCATGACGAAGTTGGGCGTACCCGGAGCCCACCCCATCAGCATCTGGGACTGCAGGGTGACGCTGTCGTCGCAGGGAACGGCAGTGCCGACCTCGTAGTCGGGGTTGTCGGTCTTGAGCAGCAGCCAGTGGTGGACGACGCGCTCGTCTTCGATGATCGGCGCCCACGCGGTGCCTTGCGTCTCTTCGCCGAACGGCGACTCGAACACGAAGCACATGTAGAGGTCGTCGACCTCGGGGACCGCGTACGGCTCGTCGCTCGTGCCGTCGGCGAAGGCGCGGAACTCGGCCGTCGGGGTGCAGGGGAGCTCGTCGGGGCCAACGGCGGGCCCCTCGGGCTCGTCGATCTCGCACATCGGCCCGTCGTTGGCCGTGAAGCCCCCGTCGATCCACGCCTGTACGAGCGCTTTGTCGGCGTCGGACATCGAGCCGTCCGGCGGCATCGGGCGCTCGGTGTCGTCCATCCGCGCGAGGACGGACGCAGCCACGTCGATGGCGGGGTCGGTGATCGATGGCACCCGGAAGTCGGAGATCGTGGTCAGAGCCATCGGCGCGCCGAAGGTCGGTGACTCTCCGTGACAGTTTCCGCAGTTCGCGGCGAGCACGTTCGCGACGTCACACGGGATCTCGTCCGAGGCGACACCGCCCGAGCCCTCGGTCTCCGCAGGGTCGTCGGTCGTGCTGGTGGCTGGGTCGCCGGTGGTCGTGCCGCCACTCGTCTCGTCCTCTTCACAGTCGTCGGACTCGCAGGCCTGCTCGGCCTCCTCCCCTTCCGTGCACCCGCCGGCCAGCGTCGCCGCCAGTCCGAACGACGCGAACATCAATCCCCAAGTCCAAGGTCCCCGACTCACGAGTCAGACGCTACCGAACCAACGCCCACCGCAGCAAGTGTGTGGGTGGAAACGCTACAATTTGCTGCTATTGCGCTGACATCGCATCCGGCGACACCTTGAGGGCGATGCTTACGCTGTCCCGTCCGCTCGGGGGCGCTTCCGCGCTCGGTCTGATCTGCCTGACAGGTTGTCCCAACCTTCCCGTGCCCGGGTCGGGCGCAGAGGACGACACCGAGGGCTCCTCGAGCACGACGGATCCGTCCGCGAGCGACACCACGCCCGACCCGGACACCACCGCCACGACGACGGGCCCTCAGGAGACGACGGGCCCGCAGGAGACGACCGGCCCGGACACGACGACGGGGGACGAGACGACCGGCGATGAAACGGCCGGCGATGAGACCACGGGGGATCGCGCATGCGTCGACGTGGACGACTGCGCGGACCTGGGCAGCGAGTGCGCCGACGTTTCGTGCGAGGGCGGCCGATGCGTGGTCGACAACCTCGAGGCCGGGACCGCGTGTGGCGACGCCGCGGAGACCGAGTGCTCCGCGCCCGACACCTGTGACGGTCGTGGCGCGTGTCAGGCCAACGATGCGATCGAGGGGAGCTCCTGCATCGTGTGCGACGGCCTCGACTGTGCGTGCGAGGCTGGGGCGTGTCAGACCTGTTCCGCCTACGCGGACAGCAACGACTTCAGCACCGACCGTGCGCTGGTTGGCTGGAACCTGACGGGTGACTGGGGGGTCTACACCGAGGCGCCCTCGGCCTATCTCAACGGGATTACGTTTGGGGGCGGCGGAGACGTGCTCACCCCGGCGATCCCGTTCGGCAACCGCGTGCTGGGAACCGACGGCAACCGAAGCGCCCCGTACCCTGGAGGCCACACCGAAGTCTCCTTTGCGCGGACCAAGCGCTTCGTGCTGCCCGCCACGCTCACCTTCAACTCATGGCACGTCGACGAGGGCTCCGGTGGGCTCGACGACAAGGCCGTTCGGGTCTCGGTCGACGGCGGGGCCACCTTCACCGACCTCACGACGTGTGTGAACGAGGACGCGCAGCCCTTCTGTATGCTGGTCGACACCCGCGAGCCTGACGACTGGGATACGATCACGCTCGATGTTCCGGCGGAGCTCGTTGGGCAGAACGCCATCGTCGAGTTCTCCTACGACACGGGGGACGGGTGCTGCGACTTCGAGCGGGGATGGTTCATCGACGTCACCAGCTTTGCGACCGAGTGCGCGTGCTCGGTCGATGCGCTGTGTGACTCCTTTGGGACCGAGTGCGGTGGCGGCGTGTGCGGGGCGGGCGGAGCGTGCGATCTCGATGCACTGCCGGAGGGCACGGCGTGCGGTTCGGCGGACGCGAGCAGCTGTGGGGCGGCCGACACCTGCGACGCGAACGGGCTGTGCCAAGCCAACGACATGATCAACACCCTCACGTGCGAAGACTGTGCGGGGGGCCTTGGGTCGTGCAACGGGTGTCTGGAGGGTGTCTGCTCCGAATGCGAGGACCTGCCGGACGTCAACGCGTTCGAGGGCGGCAGCGACGTTGGGGCGATCGACGACTGGGTCATCGACGCGACGCAGGGCGGTCCGTGGGCAGTCTTCTCGCAGATCCCGGCCCCCGAAGACGGCGGCGAGGTGCTTTCGCCCAGCAACGCGCCGTTCCTCGGGTTTGATGGCAACGTCGAGGGGGCACCCGACGACGGGGGCGAGGCGGCGGCCGGCTCGATCACGACGACCGAAGACCAGTTCGGCCCGACGGTGACGTTCATCTCATGGCACGTGGACGAGGGCGGATTCGGAGGCGGGGAAGACGACCCCTACGACACCAAGCGCATCGAGATCAGCGTCGACGACGGCGTGACCTGGGACCTGCTCGTCGACTGCAACGACGACGCGCTCAACGACTATCCATTCTGCGTCTCACTGCTCGCAGACCGCGACCCCGAAGACTGGGACACCATCACCCTCGACACCGCCGCCTACGACGGGATGCCCGGGCAGCTGCGCTTCAGCTACGACACGCTGGACACGTGCTGCGACAACGAGCGCGGGTGGTACATCGACGACCTGAACTTCGCCCAGCAGTGCCTCTCGGAGAACCCGGCGCTGGGGGGCGGCGGCGGCGGCAAGATGTAGCGGCGATGCTCAGCCGCCGAAGCGGGCCTGCGCAAGGTCGCGGACCCGCTCGAACTCGGCCTTGTTCTGCTGGGCGGCCAGCGCCTGAAGATACGCTTGATAGACGCGCGCCTCGTCCGGGGTGCGCGTCATCATCGTTTCGAAGACCGTCTTGGTGTGCTGCGGCGCGCGGGCGCCGATGAGGTACAGCAGACCGCGTGCGGCGGCGAACTCGGGCGCGGCCTCGTACGCCTCGAGGTAGCGCGCGACCGCGGCCTCGGGGATTTGGGCGAGGTCGCCGGGCGTGGGGGCCTGCGCGCGCAGAGCCTCGGCGTGCAGATGCGCGTTCACGGCGTTGGCAAAGCGCTCTGCGTCGGTGCGCCACGTCGGGCCAGCCGCGTCGGCGAGCGGCAGCGGCGTGCGCTGCTCGAGCAGAAGCGCCAGGTTGGTCCAGCCGCGGCCGTCGTTGCCTTCGTACGCGACCTGCGGTGCCTGCAGCATCACGCGCGGGTCGAGGTCGGTGTTGAGCGGGCCTTCGCCAGCAAACGAGACCAAGCCGTCGCGATCCATCAGGAACGCGCCGAGCAGGTCGCGCGGCTCCTGCATGAGGACCTCGGCGTAGAGCGGCGCCTTCACGGTGGCCGCGATGCGCTCGGGGTCCAGCTGGAGCGTCTGCGGCCGCTTGGCGCCGATGAGCGCAACGGCGGGCGTGTCGACGTTGTACAGCCCCAGCCACGCCTGCGCGGGGTCGAACACGTCGACGAACGTCCGCACGATGACCCGCAGGGTGTCCGCGTCGACCTGGTACAGCGGGATCCACTGCGCGAACAGGCCGTCGTCGGAGAGGTGGTCCCGCACGGCTTCGAAGTGCTCGCGCGCATACAGGCCGCCGGCGCCGTTGCGGCCGGGGTGAAACAGGTCGGCCACGACGACGTCGTACGGCGCGTCGGCGGCCGCCACGAACCGCCGGGCGTCGGCGGCGTAAAGCTGCACGTTCTCCGCCGTCGCGACCCCTTTGTTGATGTCTTCGAAGTAGTGCAGCTGGTCGACCACCGCGGGCACGAGCTCCACCGCATCGACGTGCGCGAGTCCTTCGTAGGCCGTGGTCGCGCCCAGCGTCGCGCCGGTGCCCACGCCCAAGAACAGCGCGCGATGGGGGTCGGGGTGCAGCAGCAGCGGGATGTGGCCCATGCGGCGCTCGCCGAACGCTCGAGCGCCGCCCATGCGGAACTCGCGGCCGACCTGCAGCCGCCGCAGCGGTCCCCCGGGGGCGCCCTCGGGCTTGGCCTGCTCGCTGACGATCACCAGGCCCATCGTCGTCTCGGCCTGCTCGAGCGTGGTCCAGCCCTCGTCGGCTTCGGCGAGCACGAGGTCGTCGGGCGCGGTGAAGGTCAGCACGACCACGCCGACGATGGCGCTCAGCTGCGCCTTGACCGTGAAGCGCCGGTACCACGTGAACACGCCGAACGTGAGCACGTAGCCGTAGAGCACCACGAACAGCGCGTCGCGATAGCCGTTCTCGGGGATGACGTAGAGCGCGAAGACCAGCGGCGCCACGGCGCCACCGAGCGTGTTCACGGCGTAGGCGCGACCGACCCCGCTGGGGGCGATGAGGCCGACGGCGTGGCTGAACGTCGCGCCCATCACGAGCGTGGGCAGCCCGAACACCAGCGTCGACACGACCAGCTCGGCCCGCAGGTGCGTGGTCCAGGCCGCCTCGTCCGGCGCCAGCGAGTCCATCATGCCGGGCACGGCCCCCAGCGCGAAGGCGGCAAGCAGCACCGTGACCGCCTGCGCGATGAGCAGCCCCGCCAGCACCGTCGCCGGGCGCCCCGCGAGGGCTGGCTTCACCCATCGCGCGTACCCGGCAGCACCGAGCGCGGTGCCCAGCAGGTACACGCCGAGCGTGTGCGCGAAGGTGTAGATCGTGTTCTCCAGGACCTGCGAGAGCACCTGCACGCCGACGACCTCCAGGCCTACGCCGAAGAATCCGGTCGCGCCCAGCACCACCAGCAGAAGCCACGGCTCGTTCGCCACGTCGGCGTCGGGGTCTGCGGACGCATCCACGGCGGCCGCATCGTCGGCGGGGAGTGGCGCAGCGTCATGGCTGGACGCCCAGCGTCGGGCAATCAGCGCGCTCGCACCCCCGAGTCCGGCGAGCACCACGGCGCCCACCGGCACCCCGAGGTTGGGCAGCAACACGTACGTGGTGCCCAGCACGCCGAGCATGGCGCCCACCGTGTTCGCGGCGTACAGCCGGCCGACACCGCGTCCGTCGGGCTCGTCCCGCATGGCGCGACGACGGGCTTCGACCAACGCGGGCAGCGTGGCGCCCATGCAGAACGTCGCCGGCAGCAAGGTGATCGCCGAGACCACGAGGGCGATCGCCAGCCCGGCAGCGCCGTCGTTGTTGCCCGCCGCCGCACCGAGGCGCCCGGGAAGGATCTGCGCCAGCGCGTGCAGCAGAAACGGAGAGACCACCGCGTACGCGGCCGCCGTGAGTTCGAGCGTCGCGAACAAGCGAGCCGGGTTGGCGTGTGTCTTGACCCGCGGGTGCAGGACGGCGGCACCGGCTGCCATGCCGCCGAAGAAACCCGCCAGGACGCCGAGAACGCCGAGCGTCTCGTGCCCCAGCGCCACCGTGAGCAGCTGCGTCCACAACAGCTCGTAGCCCAGCGCAGCCGCACCCGAGAGCCCGAACGCGACGATCAGCCCTCGGTCTGCACGAGCCGCCATGGTGGCGCGGAGCATACACCGTGAAGGTTCTCACCGCTTCACATCACTGCCGAACGAAGGGGTGGTCCGTAGACTGCCAACGTCCATGAAGATCGGCGTCATCGGCGGTGGCCCTGGGGGTCTGTACTTCTCGCTTCTGGTCAAGAAGCATCTCCCCCAGCACGAGATTCACGTGCTCGAACGCAACCGCGGCGGCGAGACGTTCGGGTGGGGCGTCGTATTCTCGGACGAAACGCTCGGCCACTTCCTCGAAGCGGACCCCGAAACGCACCGGCGCATCCGCGAGGACTTCGTGCACTGGGACGCGATCGACACCACCTTCGGTGGCGAAACGATCCGCTCGGGTGGCCACGGCTTCTCGGGCATCGCCCGCCGGCGGCTGCTTCAGATCCTGCAGGCGCGCTGCGCCGAGGTGGGGGTGAAGCTTCAGTTCGAGGTGGAGGTCGACGGCATCGACGTGTTCGCCGACGCGGACCTCATCGTCGCGGCCGACGGCGTGAACTCGAAGACGCGCACCGCGATGGCCGAGCACTTTGGGCCCACCATCGAGAACGGCACCGCCAAGTTCATCTGGCTGGGCACGCGCAAGGTCTACGACGCCTTCAAGTTCTTCATCCGCGAGACCCCGCACGGGCTCTTTCAGGTCCACGCGTACCCGTTCGACGCCGAGACGAGCACGTTCATCGTCGAGTGTGACGAGGAGGCGTTTCGCGGCGCCGGTCTGCACGAGATGTCGGTCGAGGACAGCATCAAGTTCTGTGAAGAACTCTTCGCCGAAGACCTCGACGGCCACGGACTGCTCGCGAACCGCTCGTCGTGGATCAACTTCAAGCGGGTCAAGAACGCCACGTGGCATCACGACAACGTCGTGCTCATCGGCGACGCGGCCCACACCGCACACTTCTCGATCGGCTCGGGCACCAAGCTGGCGATGGAAGACGCCATCGCGCTGGCCCAGGCGGTGCGCGATCACGGGGACGACGTGAAGGCGGCCCTGTCGACATATCAGGAGGCGCGCTGGGTCGACGTGGCCAAGCTTCAGAAGTCGGCCACGACCAGCCGGCACTGGTTCGAGCAGATTCGGCGCTACCGCAGCGACCATCCCCTGCAGCTGAAGATGAGCTTGATGACCCGAAGCAAGCGGGTCACGCACGACAACCTCAAGCTGCGAGACCCCGGCTTCATCGAGCAGGTCGATCGCTGGTTCGCGCGCCAGGCCGGGGTCACGGCCGAGCCGCCACCGCCGCCCATGTTCACGCCGTTCTCGCTGCGGGACATGACGGTGATCAACCGCGTCGTCGTCTCGCCGATGTGCCAGTACTCGGCCACCGACGGCACGCCCAACGACTGGCATCGCATGCACCTGGGCGCGCGGGCGGTCGGCGGCGCGGGTCTCATCATGACGGAGATGACGAACGTCTCGGCCGACGCGCGCATCACCCCCGGATGCACCGGCCTCTACACCGACGCGCACGTGCAGGCGTGGAAGCAGATCACCGACTTTGCCCACGAAAACTCCGGCGGCAAGGTCGGCATCCAGCTCGGGCACGCGGGTCGCAAGGGCTCGACCAAGAAGCTTTGGGAGGGCATGGATCAGCCGCTCCCGGACGGGAACTGGCCGCTGCTGGCTCCGTCACCGCTGCCGTACAAGGCGGGCAGCCAAACGCCCAAGGCCATGGACGAGGCCGACATGGCGCGCGTGAAGGCGGACTTCGTGGCCGCGACGAAGCGGGCCGACGCTGCCGGCTTCGACCTCGTCGAGCTGCACATGGCACACGGCTACCTGCTGGCCTCGTTCATCTCGCCGCTCACCAACCAGCGCACCGACGGCTACGGCGGCAGCATCGAGGGCCGCATGCGGTACCCGCTGGAGGTGTTCGACGCGATGCGGGCGGTGTGGCCCGAGTCCAAGCCGCTCACCGCGCGGATCTCGGCCTGCGACTGGGCGCCCGGCGGCCTGTCCGAAGAGGACCTGCTGGCGCTCGCGCAGATGCTCGAGGCGCACGGCTGCGACCTCATCGACGTGTCCTCGGGGCAAACCGTCGCGGACGAGCAGCCCAACTACGGCCGCATGTTCCAGACCCCGTTCTCGGACCTGATCCGGCACCGCACGAACATCGCCACGATGGCGGTCGGTGCGATCCAGGGCTGGGACCACGTGAACACCATCGTCGGCTCCGGTCGCGCGGATCTGTGCGCCATGGCGCGCCCGCACCTCGCCGATCCGCACCTCACGCTCAACGCCGCGATCGCCCAGGGCTATGACGGCCCGGCCGTGGTGTGGCCGCCGCAGTACCGCGCCGTACGGCCGCGCTCGCAGCGATGAGCGGCACCTCGTTCGTCGCCGCGCTACCGTAGCGCCGTGACGGACGAGTCCGGCTCGCTCGAAGACCTGGTCGCGCTGCTGCGCGGCCGCGCGGTGACGGTGCTGACCGGCGCGGGCATCAGCACCGAGTCCGGAATTCCGGACTACCGGGGTCCGCAGACGCGTCACAAGCCGCGCAACCCGATCCAACATCGGCAGTTCGTCTCCGACGCCGCCGTTCGTCAGCGGTACTGGGCGCGGGCCACCGTTGGTTGGCCCCGGTTCGCGGCGGCGCAACCCAACGCGGGGCATCACGCCGTAGCCGCGCTGCAGCGTGCCGGTCGCATGACCGGGCTGATCACCCAAAACGTCGATCGCCTGCATCAAGCGGCGGGGGCCGAAGCGCTCGAGCTGCACGGCACCCTGCACGAGGTCATCTGTCTGTCGTGCGGCGCGACCGAGCCGCGCGCGTCGGTTCACGCCCGGATGGTCGAGCGCAACGAGGGCTTCGTCGCCCACGTCGAGACCGTTGCGCCCGATGGCGACGTCGACATCGATCCGGACGCCACGGCGCGCTTCGATGTGGCCCCGTGCCTCGCGTGCGGCGGACCGCTCAAGCCGCACGTCGTGTTCTTCGGCGGCTCCGTCCCCAAGGCCACGGTCGACGCCGCGTACGCGATGGTGGAGCGGGGTGGGGCGCTGCTCGTCGTGGGCTCGTCGCTCACCGTCTTCTCCGGCTACCGCTTCGTGCGGCGCGCGTCCGAGCGCGGCATTGCGGTCGGCATCCTCAACCTCGGCGCGACGCGGGGAGATCCGCATGCCGACGTGCGGGTCGATGCCGTCGCGGGCGAGCTGCTGCCGCCGCTCGTGCAGGCGCTGGTTGACTGACCCTGGGTCGCGGCTTCGCGCACAATCGCGCGCGTAGACTGGGCGTGCGCGCAGCGTCGGGGCCTCTCGAAATCCGCGCAGTCTTGGGTCCAACCCGCGCGCTGCGCGAAAATCGACGCTGCGATCGGGTCAGTTCTCTGCGTTCGTGATGAGAGTCACCAGTTTTTCGGGGATCCGGCCGATTCGCATGCATCCGCGGCGACTCCACCCGCGACTACCCCCGCGCCACCGAGCGCCGTCGTGCGCTCTGCCCCTACCTGCTCACCTGTTCTCGTTGTTCACCTCCAAGAGGTTTCGCGCCCGGCCGTTCACCCCACGTGTTCGAGCGCTCCCCGACCGACACCACCTCGATGCTCCGCCGTGCGACCGAACCGGGACCTTCCCGTCCTCGGTCCGAAGTCCCCGCCCTCACGAGCATGAAACGCAGCGCGCGCGCGCAACGAACCCCGCATCGCACGCCCCGTCGGTACCACCCCGAAAGCTCCGCCCCATGAAGATCGTCGACGTCGCCGAGTCCTACTCCAAGCATGGAGGGGGCGTCCGTACGTACATCCACCACAAGTTCTCGGCTGCACGGGCCGCGGGCGTGGAGTGTGTCGTCGTCGCGCCCGGCACCGAAGACTGCGAAGAGCAGATCGAGGACGGCCGCATCGTCTGGGTGAAGACGCCGCGCTCTCCCTTCGACAGCCGCTACGGGCTCTTCGACGACGAGCGTAAGGTGCACGAGATCCTCGAGCGCGAAGACGCTGACGTGATCGAAGGCTCCTCGCCCTGGAACGGTGGCAAGTACGTGGCCAGCTATCACGGCCGCGCGAAGAAGGCGTTCGTCTTCCACACCGACCCCGTCGCCGTGTGGGCCCAGACCTTCCTCGGTCGGCATCTCGGCTTCGACCGGGTCGACCGTCTCTGCACGCCGATGTGGAAGAAGCTGCGCACGCTCAGCGACGCCTACGACACCACCGTCGTCAGCGGCGGCTGGCTTGCACGGCGCCTGCGTCAGTTTGGCATCGAGCGCACGTCGGTCGTGGACTTCGGCATCGACAAGCAGCGCTTCTCGCCCGACCACCGCGACGAAGGCCTGCGCCGCGAGCTGCTGGCCAAGTGCGGCGTGCCGCAGAGCCAGATGGACAACGCCAAGCTGCTCATCGCGATCAGCCGGCTCGACCCCGAGAAGCGCGTTGCGACCCTCATCGACGGCTTTGCCAAGGCGTCCAAGCACCGCCCGATGGGCTTGGTGATCTTCGGCCGCGGCGCGCTGCACAAGTACTACGCCCGCAAGGCTCGCAAGACCGACGGCGTGCACCTGCACGGCTACGTCTCCGAGCGTGACCTCGTCTCGCGCGCGCTGGCCAGCTCCGACGCGTTCCTGCATGGATCCGCGGCCGAGACGTACGGCCTCGTCGTCGCCGAAGCGGTGTGCTCGGGCGTCCCGGTCATCGTTCCGGACCGCGGCGGTGCAGCGGCGCTGGCTGGCCCCGAATACGGCGCCCGCTACCGCGCTGGCGATACCACCGACTGTGCCGACGCGATCCTGCGCCTGCTCGCGCGGGATCCGGAGCGCCTCGCGGCCGGCTGCGCCGACGCGACCGCCAACATCGGCACGATGGACGACCACTTCTACCGGCTGTTCGAACTCTACGGCCGCATGTCGGGCCGCTCCGATTTCAACACGCTGCGCCCCCGCATCGCTCCGGTGCTTCCGCTTCGCGCGGCGAGCTGAACCCGCTCGCGGCGCAGCGTGACGCGGGACGCAGGCGCGCCCTGCGATCCCGTGATAGTCCGTCTTCGCGATGTCGGCCGAACACGACGAGCCGGTCGAGGCGACGCCTGCGTGGGCGCAGCGCCTGTCCACGTTCATTCACCGCCGCTACCGCCTGATCTTGGCGGTGGCCGCGGTGTTCGCCGTGCTCAGCACGCTCGCCGCGACGAACCTGCGCATCGACCAGGAGCTGCGCCGGCTGCTGCCGTCGACCTTTCCCAGCGTCGTCCGGCTCGACCGGCTGCAGGCCCGTGCTGGGCAGCAGTCCGACCTGTACGTCACGGTCCGCTCGCCCTCGCGTGACGCGAACATCGCGTTCGGGACGGCCGTGGAGGAGGCGCTGCAGGGGCGCGACGACATCCGCTACGTCGTCTTTCGGCGCGACCTGTCGTTCTTCGACGAGAACGCGCTGCTGTACGCGGACCTTCGCGACCTGCTCGACCTGCGCCGGCGCGTGATCGCCAAGATCCGCGAGGAGGTCGCCAAGCAGGCGTTTGGTGACTTCTCCTCCAAGGCCGACGGCGCCAAGGAAACCACGGCCGAGGAAGACGCCGACGCGCTCGGCTTCGACCCCGACGAAGTGCGCGAGAGCTATGGTCTCTCCGAGGCTTACCAGGAGTACATGGAGGCCGACGAGGGGCGGCTGATGGTCGTGAAGATGCGACCGATTCGGCCCGCGACCGACCTCGAGTTCGCCCAAGCGCTCACCGCCGACGTCGAGTCGATCGTCCAGGGCCTCGAGCCCACGTCGTTCCACCACGAGATGACGTACGAGCTCAACGGCAGCTACGTGCAGCATCAAAAGCGGCTCAAGTCGGTGCAGCAGGAAGTGTGGGGCGGTTCGATCGCCGCCGTTCTCGCGCTGCTCGCCACGCTGGGCGTCTACTTCCGCAGCCCGCGAGGCGTCGTGCTCGTGATGCTGCCGCTGCTGGCGTCGGTCGTGGGCGCGCTCGCGTTCGGGTGGCTCGCCTTCACGGTGCTCAACCTCGTCAGCGCGTTCATCTTTGCGGTGCTGCTCGGGCTGGGCATCGACTTCGGCATTCACGTGCTGGCGCGACTCCGCCAGGAGCGCTCGCGGGGCCTGTCCTCGCAGGACGCCTTGGCGGTGTGCCTTGCCACGAGCGGCAAGACGACCGCGGCAGGCGGCGTCAGCACGGCGCTGGCCTTTGCCGCGCTGTCGATCGCCGACTTTCAGGGCTTCGCACAGTTCGGTCAAGTCGCCGCGGTCGGGGTGGTGCTCTCCCTCATCGGTGCCGTGCTGCTGATCCCGGCCCTGTCGATCGCTCTGGAGAAGGTTCGCCCCTGGACGCCGCCGCCCCCCTCGAAGCGTTCTGACGGGCTGGGTCGCTGGTCGCGTCCGCTCGCGGCGCTTTCGTTTGTGCTCGCGATCGTGGGCATGGGCGTGGCCGGGTGGGCCGCGACGAACCTCGACGGCCTCGAGTACCAGCACGACCTCAAGAAGCTCGGGCCCGTGCGCGCAAAGTCGAACGGCCCCAAGCGTGCGGGCTATCGCGATGCGGTTGGCAAGGCGCAGACGGTCGATCCCGCGGTGGTGCTGGTGGACACAGCGGCGCAGGCCGAAGAGGTCCAGCGGCAGCTTGATGCGCTGCTCGCCATGACCCCCGAGGAGACCGAGGCGTTCGACGCCGCCGCACCGCCGACCCGCCCCATGCCCGAGCCTCCGCACGACGTCGACGCGGGCATCGCCGCGCTCGATGCCGAGGACGAGGACTGGGACGAAGACGCCGATGACTGGGACGACGGCGGGTTCGACGACGAGGACCGCGACCTCCAGGACCCCGTCTTCGTCGCGCTCGAGGCCAAGGCGGTCGCCGAGGCCGTGATGTCTCCGACCACGGCGCAGGCGCTCAGCAACTACGACGCCGCGCGCAGGGTGGTGATGCGCTCGCGCCTGGCGCGAGTGTGGTCGGTTCATGCCTTCGTGCCCCGGCTGCAGGCCGAAAAGCTTCAGGTCATCGCCGACATTCAGGCCCGCATCGACGCCAAGCGGGCCAGCCTTTCCGCCACGACCAAGGCGCAGGTCGACGAATGGGCGCCGTACCTCAAGGTTCGCGAGCCGGTCACGGTGGACGCGCTGCCCAGCTGGGTCACCGGGCAGTTCGAGGACACGCAGGGGGACCCTTCTCGCTTCGTGCTGGTCGCGACCAAGGGCTCCAAGGCCAACATCGAGAACAGCCGCGAGATCTACGACGCCTACGCGTCGCTCCAGACCTCGATGGGCGAAGTCGACCTCGCCGCGGACTTCTTCGTCATTCCGGAGATCTTCGACGCGATCGACGCGGATGGGCCCCGGGTCATGGCGCTGTCTGTTGCGGTCATGTTGCTGACCGCGCTGTTGCTGTTACGCAACCTCGGCGGCGCGCTGGGCGTCGCCGTGACCGTAGGCTTCTCCCTGCTGTGGCTGGCGGCGGTGTTCCTGGGCCTGGGGTGGAAGCTGAACTTCTTCAACATCATCGTGCTGCCGCTGCTGCTCGGGATGGGGCAGGACGACGCGCTCCACCTCGTCGAGCGCTACCGCGAAGAGGTCGAGCGCACGGGCAAGGGCAACCTCGGCCGCGTTCTACGCGAGGCTGGAGGCGCAATTCTCATTACGACCATCACCACGGTGTGGGGCTTTTCTGGGATTTTGTTCGCCAACCATCGGGGCCTCAACTCGATGGCGTGGGCGGCCGTGCTCGGAATGGCGCTCGCGCTCGTCGCGTCGGTCGTGGTGCTGCCGCTGCTGCTCGAAGCCGGCCGTCGGCTGCGCAAATCCAGCGCGTCCGCGCGGAATGGCTCCTCCGGGTCCTGAACCCGCGCAAATCGCCGTTTCGCGCGCGCCCATCTCTTTGTGAGGAGGCCCAAACCATGCAACCAACGGCCCTGCTTGAGCGACTGACGCGGTAGCCCCATCCCGCACGATCCGGCGGCCCCGCGCCGGCACCGTTCCGAGGAATCCACCCATGAGCATCGTCCTCCCCACGCAGCGAATCGACCTCCACGTACACAGCAAGTACGCCGGCCGGTTCAAGCTCTTCGTGCTCAACTCGCTCGAGGTCGAGGAGTGCTACACCGAGCCCGAAGACCTCTACCAGACGATGATGGCGCGCGGGATGTCGATGGTCACCATCACCGACCATGACGCCATCGACGGATGCCTGGAGATCGCGCACCACGGGGACCACGTCTTCATCTCGGAGGAGGTCTCGGCCCGCTTCCCCGAGAACGGCTGCATCGTTCACGTCCTGTGCTTCGGCATCACCGAGGCGCAGCACGAGGAGCTTCAGCGGCTCCGCTACAACATCTACGAGCTGGTCGACTACATCCGCGCCGAGAACATCCTGCACTCGCTGGCGCACCCATTCTCGCCGGTCAACCAGCGGCTGACGCCGGACCTTCTCAAGAAGAGCCTGCTGCTGTTCGACACCGTCGAGGTGATCAACGGCCAGAAAGACCCCGGCCACGAGCGCTTCATGCGAGAGGTGCTCAGCAAGGTGAACCAGCCGGTGCTCGAGCAATGGGCGAACCGGTTCGACATCGCCGTCGAGCCCAACCGCGTATGGAAGACGACCGCCGGGTCCGACGACCACTCGGGCATGACGATGGCGCGTTCGTTCGTGGAGTTCGAGGGCGACGCCACGGTCGAGAGCCTTCGCAAGGCGATCGAGGGCAACGAGGTGCGGGTCGATGGCTTCGAGAAGACCTGCAAGAGCTACGCGCACACGGCCGCCATCGGCACCATCCAGTACTTCCGACACAGCAGCGTCCAGAAGGAAGCTCAGAAGGGAGCCCAAAAGGGAGGAAAGAAGGGCGGCGTCTTCAACCAGCTCATCGACATCATCCAGAAGAAGGAGCTGCCCGACGAACTCGAGGACCTCGAGCCCGCGCTACAGCGCTTGATCCCCGCGGCGATGCAGACGCTGGCCGACATGGACAAGCTGCCGGACGTCGAATACATCAAGCAGAACGGGCACAAGCCCGAGGTTCACGACGAGATTTACCAGCTCGTCCAGACCGCCCTGCTGCGAGCATTCCGCTCCTCGGCCGACTCGATGAAGGAGGCGGTCGAGAAGGTCGACCTCGAGCCGCTCATCGACGAGCTGCCCACGCTCATCCGCTTGATGCTGATGAACCTGCCGTACTACTTCGGCATTCGGTTCTTCTACGGAGAGCGCAAGCGTGCCCGCGGCCTGTACGAGAGCCTGGAGCTGCCGAACCCGCTGGGCGAAAAGCAGCGCGTCGCGATTCTCTGCGACACGCTCGACAACGTCGATGGCCTGAGCATCAACCTGCGGCGCCTGGTGCAGGAGATGCGCGACGACGGCAAGGACGTCTTCTTGTGCGGTGCCAAGCCCGACGGCTTCGAGCCCTCGTTGGACGATGAGGGCATCGTCCGCTTCCCCACGATCGCCAGCTTCCCGCTGCTGGGCTACGAGACGTACCAGCTGGGCTGGCCGAGCCTGCTCGAGGTCGTCCGCTGGATGGATGAGACCGAGATCGACCTCGTGGTCGCCACCACGCCGGGCCCCGTGGGACTCATCGGCATGATGGCGTCGCGTCTGCTCGAGACCCCGCTGCTCGGCCAGTACCACACCAACGTGCCCGAGTATGCGTTCCGCCTCATCGGCGACCGCACCATCGGCCGCCTCGTGCAGACCTACACCGCCTGGTTCTACAACCAGATGGAAGAAGTGCTCGCACCCACGTACGCGACGCGCGAGGTCATGACCGGCAACGGCATTCACGCCGGCAAGGTCACCGTGGTGCCCCGCGGCGTGGACTCGGAGCGCTTCACGCCGGCCCTGGCCCGGGGCAACTTCTGGAAGGAGCACGGCCTCTCTAGCAAGACCACGCTCGTCTACATCGGCCGCGTGTCGGTGGAGAAGAACCTCCCGTTCTTGGCCAATCTGTTCCGGCACCTCGTCGACGACATGGGACTTCCCGTCGAACTTGGCATCGTGGGCGAGGGCCCCTACCTCGACAAGATGAAAGAGGAACTCGAGGGCTACCCGGTCGCGTTCACCGGCTACCTCAAGGGCGATGAACTCGCCGCGGCGTATGCCTCGAGCGACCTGATGATGTTCCCCTCGACCACGGACACGTTCGGCAACGTCGTGCTCGAGTCGCTGGCCTGTGGAACCCCCGCGCTCGTCTCCGACGTCGGCGGCCCCTCCGAGATCGTCCACCACAACGAGACCGGCGTCGTCCTCCCCGCGGGTCGCCTCGAGCGCTGGGCCGACGCCGTGCAGCGACTCCTCGACGACGAAGACAAGCTCGCCAAGATGTCCCGTCAGGCCCGCGAATACGCCGAGAAATGCACCTTCGAGCAAGCCCGCCGCAAGACGTGGGAGTTCTACTCGAAGCACGTCGAGACGTACCGCGAGCGCGTTCGTCTGGACGCGTACTAGGTTTTTCGCTTCGTTTTCCGTGGACGGCGGACCGTCGTCGGTAAGCCGTCAAGGCTGAACGGGAGATGCCCAGCGCGCGTGCGACCGCAGTTGCCGAGCATTCGCTCGAACTCGCGAATACGAGCCTTGAGCTTCTTGGCGCCTGTGGGAACGACGCGCGGGGTGGCTTCGAGGCTCTCGTTGGATGCCTCGTCCATGATCTCCTGCCATTGGAACCGCAACCTCCGTCGGATGCGGCCTCGTACTGCCTTTGCGCCGATGTTGCTTGTGGTGATTTCGCACAATCCGGCTGCCGAATCTTAGAAATCACCGTGCATCCCGATGCCCGGTACATCGGCACTGCTCGAGCTTGCGGTTGCCACGTGAAGTCCGCGAAGGGGACGGAACGCTCTCGGATCCAGCCCATCCAGAGCAAACAGCCACCGGCGCGGCTGAAACTCCAGCGGGACCATCCCCCGATGACTCTCCAGCTCGACATGAAAGGCGTTGATCAGTTCCAAGGCGGAGTCGGCGAGGTGCCAGCCCGGCCGAAGCAGGTAGGTGACGCCGGCCGATGCGAGCGGCAGCACGAAGGCTCCCATGACAAACCCGTCATCCGAGGCGGCCAGCCACACCAGCAGCGTCAGAAGCAAGACGGTGAACACGAAACCAAGGACGAAGCTGCTCTGTCGGCCAACGAGGACGAGGTGGCCCGAAGCCCGGAGGGACGCTCTCTCTGTGGCAATCTGCTCCCGCAGTACCTTTGCGATCGCGCCAACCGAGAGCCTGCCGTCCCGGCACAGCCGCGCAAGCACGAGCTCTCGCGCTTCGTCACGCACCGCTAGCTCCTTCCTTCGATACGGCGACCGTCCCTTCGTCGGCGCTTGCGGCCCCAGTACGACATTGCCGTCATCGTCGCAGGTCACAGCACCTTCCTCGTGGAGCGCGAGTACAACGGCGGCGGCGTAGCGCACAGGGCCTCCGCGCATCAGAGCAACCTGTCGTGGACGCAAGCCACCGAGTGTGTCGGGGTCTTCAACCTCGACCGAGTCGAAGTCACCGAGTGTTTCACGCCGATCGTCGATGGCAGCGTGAACTCCGGCGGCCTCTCGCACATTCCCAGCTCGGCGTTGATGACCTGGGATCGAGACGAGGACCAGCCGAAATGGCGGACTCCCGGGACGTTCGGGTTGGCTCGGCTTGAGCCCAAGCCTGGTGGAATTGGACAGCGCGTGCAGCCATTTCGAGGGCGGCGGACTGCTCCGAGGCGCGCCAGACGATGGCGAGAGGCGATTCTCGTTTTGGTTCGGGCGAACGCACCCGAGGGGTCTTCGGGCGGGAGGAACTGGCGAAGTTCAACGCCGGCGCGCTCGTTGCGTTCTGCCCGTACGGCAAAGTGGGCTGTTTGCAGCAGCCTTTCGAAGCATCGCAGGCTGCGGGCTCTGTGCCGGAAGCGAAGGAGGAAACCTATCGTTTCGTGACTTCGACGCTGACTCCTGCGTCGTCGTTTGAGCGGGTCATCCACGGCGTGAGCGTGATGCCGCGGTCGACAGTCGTGCCGTCCTCGGTGAGTGCCTCTGCCACGCTTTCGTCCCAGAATCTCGATGGGAAGCGGGCGGTCCGGTCTGTGACAGCAAGGGCCATCTCGTGAGCTACGAACGGCCAGAGGGCGAGGATGTGGAACGCTCCACGGCCGCGAGCACTTCGATGTCGTCGATACGCTGATCGAACCTGTCTAGGTCGCCGGCGCAGAGGGGATCGTCGAGGTCGGTCCCGATGTGGGCACGCTCGGTTTGATACTCGAGCGGGGGCAGATTGAGTTGGTGGCAGGCGGGAAGCGCTCCGATCAGGGGGGAGCCAGATTCATTGGCTCGCGCAGTCGACGAGCACGTGGTCGAGGCCGCACAGCAAAGGTCGGAGATCGTCGGTGAGCTCGAGGCCGAAGAGTTGGATTTCCAAATCGGGTGCCGCGGCGAGGGCCTGTGCGACCGCGATGTCCATCGACTGAACGCCATCCAGTGAGACGCGGCCGCGCGTCCAGTTCGAGAGCGCGATCGCAGTTTCCAGACTGAGATGCTCGACCCCGTCGAGGGCGATGTTCCCGCCCTCCCAGCGGGAGAGGCTCCGTGCATTGGCTTCGTCGAGTGCCCGCACGCCGCTCAGATAAACGAAGGCCTGGTCTCCCCACAAGGCGAACTCGGCCGCCGTGTCTGCGCGAAGCTCTGAGACCCCGTTCAGGTAGAAGGCCCCGCGCTTCTGTGACGCGAGCCCCCGTGCAGTCGCAGCATCGAGCTCTCTAAGGCCATCGAGCCGCAACGTCCGTCGATACTCCATACTCGGAAAAGCGACGAGAGCCCGCGCCGACGCGGCGTCGAGCCTTCGAACACCTTTCAGCGAGAGCTCGCGTCCTCGCCAGTTCGCGAGCGCGGTCGCGGCGTCCTCGTCGAGCGCCCGAAGGCCGTCAAGCTCAAGATACCCGTTCAACCCATCGTGCGTGCCGCCAGGCCACGCGGACAGTGCAGCTGCAGAGGCCCCGTCGAGCGCCTCGAGACCGCTTAGATACAACCGGTATCCTGGCCAAGCGCCAAGCGCTCGGGCCACTGCCGGATCGATTGCCCGCACGTGCTCGAGATACAAAGCCCCGCCGGGCCACGTCGCAAGCGCCCGCGCCGATTGCTCATCCAAGGACTCGAGCGCATCGAGGTGTAGCGCCCCACCTCCCCAACCGGCGAGGGCCTCAGCGGTCGGTTCGTCCAGCGACTCGATCCCCAGGCGAAGAGAAGCGCCTCCCCACTTCGCCAGCGCCTGTGCGCTTGCGAGGTCCAGTGCATGTAAACCGCCGAGATCGAGATGATGTCCGTTCCATGTAGCCAGTGCAGCGGCTACGTCTCCCTCGAAGCGGTGGATCCCCGCCAGATGTAAATCACCGCCATGCGGGTCGGGCTGCCATTTTGCGAGCTCCAATGCCGTCTCACCGTCGAGTTCCTGCAGGCCATCGAGCCACAACGCCTCGCCCGACCACTTCACGAGCGCCGTCATGGTCGCGGCATCCACGCGCTCCAGATGATTGAGGACGAGCGTACAACGTCCGGTCGCTGCATGGACGAGCTCCAACTCGACGAGAGCGACGGAAAGTGCATCGAACTCCGCCACGAGTGTCCCGTTGGGGCCGCATTCATCGGTGAGCCACGACCACGCTGGCCATGCTTCGGGCGGGCCCCGGCGCGCGTCCGCGAGGATCTCTTGCGAGCGTTCGCGAATCGTCTCGACATCGCTCGCGGCCGTGGATTGCGCGTCCACCGAGGGAGGCGACGAGGCGCCACTGTGCCCGCACGCAAAGAGGACGCACGAAAGTCCGAGTCGCAACAACATGTCCACCCGACGATAAGTAGAGGCTCGACGTGTGGTCAAACGAACGAGAGGCGCATCGGCCTCTTGGGGACGCGTTTGACTGGAGCTCATGATCGTATTCGGCGATGGAGGGGATTCGGGGGGCGGAGCCGACTCGTCCCGTCGTTCGAGACCGGCTTTTGGGGGCTGCATCGGCGCGCTCGCATCGAGGAGTGGTCCGCGGCTGAAGAAACCGGGGTGATTACGGTCTCGAGAACGTGTTTGCGTCTTCGGGGCGGTGCGCCAACGTCGTTTCTGGGGCGTTGTGTCTGGTGTGGACATTATGTCGCTAATGGTCATGGGCCTGGTTGACGGCGAGCGGCGTAGCGGCGGACAGGGGGCTCGGGCGGGCAAGATGATGGGCGGCACGTGGTTCCGAGACATCGGGTGTTCAACTCGGGGCGGTGTTGCCGTTCCGGTGCGTGACGAAGACTCTGCAAGACGCGCTGTTTCAGTCGGTGGTCCAGTCGCCAGAGAACGCCGCGGCAGAAGAGCTGCGCGTGCTGCTGGCCGAGCGTGGCGCGGCGATCGACCGGTCGACGGTGGAGCTTGAGCCTGGGAGCTATGTTGACGAAGCGCTGGCAGACCAGCACAGCGACTTGGTCTTCTTCACCACGGCGCACGGCTCGTGCGAGCCCCGTCGACGACCTTCATCGCGACCCGGGAGCGAGCTTCGGGTCAGTCGCAGGTTGAGGCTCTCATCACGGAAGCGGCCGTCGACGCCCTGCGCGAACGCGTTCTGTGGAAGCTTGCCCGCTTCGATGAACTGGATTTCGACACTGAGTCGAGCCGCCCAACCACGCTTCAAACCAGCGGCTTGCGCCACGCAAGCGGCATACCGTCGCGCTCGGTCCAGTGCGACACACGAACCGAGCGCTTCGAGAGCGCCTTGATCGCCTCATCCCGCTTGCGCTTTGCTCCGTCGTTGGGGAAGGTGACCTTGCGCAGGCTGGGGGATGCGATGACCGGGGCGAGGTCGAGGTCGCTGTGGAGGCGTCCGCTCAGGCCAAACGTCCGCAGGGCGGGCAGCGCCTCGATTCCCTCGAGCGAGCGGAGGGAGGCGAGAAACTGCAGGTGCAGCGCCTCGAGTCGTGGCTTGTCTCCAAGCCACTGCAAGTCGGTGACGGCCTTGTGCCACCCGATCTCGAGCGAGACGAGTTGCTCAAGCGCCCGTACCGGTGCGTGGTCCAGGCAGTCTCCCCCGACAGCGAGCCACACCAACGCGGGGAATCGATCCAGGCCATCGATCGGTGCGCCTTTCTGCGCCGACAGTCGCAAGGTCTGCACGTGCGGTAGCTGGCCCAGCGGCGCGAGCCCTTTCTTGCCGATCTTGACCTGGAGTTCCTCGAGCTTGGGCATGGTCCGCAGCACGTCAAGACCCGACGCCGACCCCGAGATCGTCAGCTTGCGTAGATGCATGCCCTCCAGGGGCTTGCACTTGGTCGACCGCTTCGAAACGACCGTCAGCTCGCGCAGGCTGCCGAGCCCCGCGAGCGGGGAAAGATCCACCGCTTTGTCGCACTTGACCGTGAGCCGCTCGAGCCCAGATATCGAGGCGACGGTCTCAAGGTCGCATTCGTGGACGGCGTAGCAAACCTCCGTAGCCTTCATCAGGGGAAGTCGAGTTCCGAGCGCGGGACCATCGAATTCGAGACGACGAAGACTCGCAAGCTTGGCGAGGAACGCGAGGTCTCGGACGTCCTGAGTGTGAACCCGAAGCCAGCGCTCGGGCTGCCGTTTCATGATCACGTCAATCGACTCGACCGCCGCATCGTTGGGCACGAACCGGAGGTTGAGCACGTGTCGTCCGTGCCAGCTCCACTCCCGATCGAGCTCGCGCTCGAGTTCCCCGGGATCGAAGCCGCGGGGCTTCGGCTTGGTCGTTGCTGTCGTCATGGAGTCCTCAAGCACAGTGCACAACGAGCCGGTGACGACGCGCGAGCCAGTGAAAGGCCCACGCCGCTTCACAAAGCGGAGCCCCACGGGTGAAGTTGAGCTGCGAACGATCCAGCGAGATGACACGCTGACGCTCCCCCGCGATCCTCAGGTCGAACTGCGCCCACTCATCGCCCCCGTCGAAGTCGATCGCGAGGTTGTGAACGTCGTGTCCGCCCAGCTCCTCGAGCTGGTCCCACGAAAACGAAGCGTAGCTTCCGGTGTCAGCGAACACCTCCCGGACCTCGTCGAGGATCGGCTTGGCCTCGGCGGCATCGAGCGTTCGCGTCACGATCGACTGCCCGGTACGTCGCGCCTCGAACACGGGCGTACCCGGCGAGACCACGCGGCCATTCTCGGTCGCAACCTCTCGAACCATCGTGCAGTACCCGGTCTCGATCAGCGCTTCGAGCACGTTCACCCGGTCCTCCGGCGGCTTGCCGTAGAAGAACCGCTCCAAACCCAGGTCGACGACCAGCCCCATCTCCGAGGCAATCCTACCTGAATCTGGCGACAACGGTCACGAGCAGGCCGTACTCGGCATCTGGGTCGCGGGACGGCTCTACCGCGCCAAGACACTCTACGGCGGTGTTTGGACTCGCAGCGTCCAGTGAGCAAGTCATAGGTCTCAGACTGCATACAACCTGCCCACCGCCCCTTCGAGGGGCAACATCTTCGGCTGCATCATGCCCGTGTCGCTCTGTACCCCACCGTCCTTCGTTCGACGCAACGTCGAGCTAACTCGGTGTCATCCCGCGGACCAGGCTTCGTAGCGCGAACTCGAAGCGCTGGTCTGACAACGTGTCTCCGAGCTGCTCGAGCGCGCGAGCAAGTGTGGGGTGGTCGCCGAACGTTTGCGAGGCCTGCTCGAGGTCCGACGCACCGGCCTCCCGCTGATGATAGGTACGGATCGTGTGTGCCTCGACGAGGTCGGCAACGGCACGCACGGCGAGAAAGGCCCCGCCGGGGCTGAACCCCGCGCGGACCAAGTGCGCGCACGCCTCTTCATGAAGCTGGACGACCGTCTCTCCCCAACTCGGTCTGCGTATGGCGCTCTCCGCCATCGCGGGGCGATCGGAGAACACAAGCCTCAGCGCCCGGGCGGTGCGCAACATCGCAGGACGCCAGACGCCAGACGCCATGACGTCGAAGCGCAGTTGTTCGAGTGCCCGATCGGCGACCAGTCTGGCGAGCTCCTCTCGGGAGCCAACGTAGTAGTAGAGCGTCGACGTCCCGACCCCGAGACGGCGCGCCAGGTCTCGCATCGAAAACTCCGCGCTCCCCATCTCCAGGGCCGTATCGACCACTCGAGCCAAGTCGATGCGTGGTGGTCGGCCGCGCGTCTTCGAGCCTGTCACGTCGATGAGTCTAGCCTCTCAGGACGGCGGGTTTTCGAACGGTGTTCCGCTTTCCTCTTTGTGCGTCCCTACGCTGGCAGCGTGAACAGACTCTTCAAGCTGTCTCCTGCGTTGGCGCTGCTCGGCTGCGCATCGACCCCGGTTGGCTACGAAACGGGTACGCCGCCCGACGAGCGTGACGCCGTCCATCGCACAACCCCCGCGCCGCGCGTCGAGGATCCCGACGAACTCCTCCGTACGAGTGTGCGCGCAACACTCGCCATTCCCGTCGAGCAGGCCGAAGACTGGTTTTTTGCTCGCAACCTCTCCGAGGTCATTCGCGGCACGGATTCGATCCCGGCCATCCGTGGCACGACGACGTTGACCGGTGCGTGGGGACAACCTGGCGACCGGCGACGCGTGGAGCTGTCCGATGACGGGACGGCGCTCGAGCAGGTCCTCGAAAACAACCTTCCCGAGCGGTTCACCTACGTCGTCTGGAACTACACGAGCGACGCGGCCAAGTACGTCGAGTATGGGGTCGGAGAGTTTCGATTCGAGGCTGCTGGTGAGAAGACCCAAGTGATCTGAACGTATGCCTTCAAACCTCGCAAGGCGCTCTATGCCCGTGGCGTGCGTCGGTTTCTGAACGGGGAGTACACCCGCTTCATGAACGAGTCGCTCGTCAACATGCAGGCGAACGCCAAAGCCTACCGTGGTGCCACACCAACGCCGGTGGCAGGGGCGCCCGTCGAGGGGGCGGGGTGATCGTTCCCGTCCTGGCCGCGCTCTTGGGATATGGGGGACACGGCGCGGGGGCCGAGACGTCCGCCGCTGGGGACGGTGCCGTAGCGCCCGCAGAGGACACCGTGGCGGTCGCGAAGCCTGCCCGGCTGCGCGACAGGTCCCCTCGGTTCCTTTTCGAGCTCGAGCCGTTGCAGTTCATCAGTCGCGGATTCTCCGTCGTCGGGCACGTTGCGGCGGGCAAATGCATACAGTTGGGGACAAACGTCTTTCGCTCGGTCTTGGGCAGCGGCCTCAACGACTTGGCCTTCGATCTTTCGCGCAGCAGCGACCGACGCGCGACCCAGGAGCTGGGCATCAATGTCAGCGTCCGCTACTTCCCAAAGGGACACCATCGATACGAGGGGTGGGTCGTGAGCTTGCCCGTCGGATGGGAGACGTGGCGCCTCGAAGACGCCAAAACCCAAACCTCCGCGCCGTACCGATTCTGGTACGTGAGCCCGCGTGCTGGATACCTTGGTACCCAGGCAACAATCGTTGGTTCTACGTGTTGTTCGAAGCGGTTGCCGTCGTACCGCTCAGCGGCCACCGCGGCGTCAGGCTTGCTGGTCGAAACGTACGCTTCCGACGAATCGTGCCTCTTCCGGGGATAGGTCTTGGTGTCGCGCTGTGACGCCCGCTGCATCGAGGCTCGCATCGGCTTACGGACGGCGATGGGAACGTTCGACGCGAAGTCTTGCCATGACCGCCTCGAACGCGACGCTTCGCTGCATGGTTGAGCGGCGCCGCCCGCAGGTTTCGGACTCGTTCGTTCGGACGCTCCGGGCCAAGCCGGGCCGACGAAGGTCCTACTCGTTGGAGTTCTCCATCAGTCATCGGTGCTCGGCGACGACAAACGGTGTCCGCCGAGGTGCTCGTAGGCCTGCTCCGCGTCCCAGCCCTCGTCAACGATTTGCCAGGCGAGGTCGAGCATGGCTGGGATGACGTCCAACGCTGCCGCTCGTTCTGGCGTATCGCGCCCGGGGAAGAACCCGACGGTCTCGGATACTGCGAGGCCAGGGCGGCGCCGCAGGATGACCCAGACGAGGTCCGTGGCGTTGACCGCGGAGGCAGCACCATCTTCAAACTCCCAGTCCCAGCGCTCTTGGCTCGTTGCCGCGACGAAGACCTCTTCATCCGTGACGCGGAGGTGATGGACGAGCATCGTGGGGGGCTGGCGCATGCGCTCTCCTTGGCTGTCAGGACGACGCAGCGGAGACTCATCCGACAGGCTCGTCAAACGTACTGACAGTCGTTGTCGTGGGGCAAGCGGAGGCCCAAGCGGCGTCCCCCGCAGCGCCGACTTCTCCACGCGCGGAATGCCCGCTACCCTCGCGGCGATGGCTCAGGATGATCCAGACACTCTCGAGCGCTCGGCTGGCGTTGCGTTTCTCGGCGGCCTGTTCGCGCCCGGCCTTGGCCACTGGTACGTGGGGCACCCGCGGCCGGCGAGCGGCTTCGTCATCGCGCTGACGCTCGGCTTGCCCCTGGTTTTGCTCGCGAGCGCGGTGGCCGAGGTGCATGCGGGTATTTGGGTGGTGGTGGCGGGCGCCTGGGTGCTTCGGTTCGTGGCGGCCGTGCATGCGGCATGGCTCGCACACCGTGGACAGGGTCGAGCGTGCCGCGGACAAACGCAGAAGGGCTACGTCTTGTTCTTCGTCGTGACGAGCGCGCTCGCGTGGCTGAGCGGCTCCGTCTCGCGGAACTTCATCCTCGAGCCGCTGCAGGCACCGGCTGCGTCGATGCTGCCCACGATTCAACCCGGCGACCACTTCATGGTGGCGAAGCTCGCCGCCCGAGACCGCGAGCCGCAGCGTGGCGACATCGTTGTCTATCTCTCCCCGGCCGGCGCCGAGATGGCGCACCGCGTGATCGGGCTGCCGGGTGAGACTCTGCAGCTCGGTGCCGCACAGCCGTCGATCGACGGCACGCCGTTGGCGTGGGAGCCGTGCGGAGAGGGGCCCGAGTCCCGCTGCTTCGTCGAACGCACGCCGGAAGGGGCCTCGTACCGGGTCCAGCTCGTCGAGTCGGCGCAACCTCGGGAGCCACAAACCATCGAAGTCCCGCCCGGACACGTCGTCGTTCTCGGCGACAACCGCAACGAGGCCTACGACAGCCGATCGGTCGGGCCGATCTCGATCGACGACGTGCAAGGCCGCGTCGTCGGGCGCTACCTCCCGTTCGACCGCGTCGGCACGCTCATCCCCGACGGCGCGCGCTGAGCCACGAGCCAGCCTAGAGCGCATCACCGATGCGGAATCGGGCTGCGGCAGTACGGACGAGCCTTCTTCGGTTGCCCCCCGCTCCCGCTCACGACCGCGTGAGTTGCTTCCCTTGGGTGATGTACGGCGGGGTGGGGGATGCGTCGTATCCTCTGGGGGCCTGTGACCAGTCGCAACGAGTCCGTGACGTTCGAGGCGTTCGACGCTGTCGACCTCGATGAGTGGAAGGCCAAGGTGGAGGCGACGACCCCGCTGGCCAAGCTGTCTTCCCGCGTGGACGTGACAGGGGCCGATGCCCACGTGACGGCGCCGCTGTACGAGGCGGCGCAGCGCCAGGTGTCGGTGCGCACGGCGGCGGCGCCGTGGGCGGTGGCGCAGGAGTATCGGGTGGCACGGCCGGACGCGGTGGCGGCGGCCGTCGCCACGGACCGGACGTTCGATCTCGAGGCGGCCTGGGTCCGGCTCGCCGCCCCGCTCCGGGCGCGCGCGGGCGTGGCGGGCGACGGGGTGGTGCTCGACGAGCGCGAGCACGCGACGGCAGTCGTCGAGGCGGTTGGCGACGGCGTGCTCTGGGTGGACGCCGGCGCCAACGGGGTGACGGCGCTCTCGCGGATCCTGGAGGCCGGTCGCGAACCATCGACGCTGCGCGGCGGCGTGTTGTGCGACCCGCTCGGGGCGCTCGTGGAGTACGGCGGCTTGGGGGTCGACCCGCAGGAGGCGCTGACGCAGGTCGGTCGCGTGGTCGCGCGGGCGCAGCTCGAGGCGCCGCAGCTTCGGACGGTGCTTGCGTCCGGGCTGCCGTATCACGACGCGGGAGCCTCGGCGTCCATCGAAGTGGGGGCCGCGCTCGCGACCCTCATCGACGTCGTGCGGACCGTCGGTGACACGGGCGTGGGGCTGAACGCGCTTTGGTCGTCCACGGTGCTTCGCGTCGCTGCGGACTGCGACGTGTTTGTGGGTCTGGCGAAGATTCGAGCGCTGCGCTGGCTGGCCGAGCGGGTCGCCGCGCAGTGGGGCGTCGACGCGCCGGCCTTCATCGCGGCCCGCAGTTCGTGGCGCGACCGGACCCGGCACGACCCGTGGGTGAACATGCTGCGCGCGACCGCCGAGGTGTTCGGCGCCGCGACGGCCGGCGCCGACGAGATCGCGGTGCAGCCGTTCTCCGAAGCGCGCGGGCACGGCAACGACGACGCGCGCCGCTGGGCGTTGACCACCGCGCACATGCTTCGCGATGAGTCGCACGTCGCCAACGTGGTCGATCCCGCGGCGGGCAGCGGCTACGTGGAGTCGCTGACCTCGGCGATCGCCGAGCGGGCGTGGGCGTGGGTGCAGGGCGTCGAGCGGCAGGGTGGCATGCGGGCCGCCCTTCAGGCTGGCGCGGTGCAGGCCGACGTTCGCGGGTGCGCCGAGGCCCAGGCCGCGCAGCTCGCCACCGGACGGCTCGCGCTGACCGGGGTGTCGGTCTTTCCGCAGTTCGACGAGCCCGATGTGCCGCTACACGACGAGGCGCCGTCCGACGCGTCGCTGCCGTCCGAGCCGCCGAGCCACACGGTCGAGGGACTGCGGGCGGCTCGGCTCGCGGTGCCGTTCGAGGCGCTTCGCCACGCCGCCGACCGGCAGCTGCAGACCTCGGGTCACCGTCCGCGCGCGCAGCTGTACACGCTGGGTTCGCTTCGCGAGCACCGAGCTCGGCTGGACTTCGCGCGCAGCCTGGTGATGGTGGGCGGCTTTGCGGTCGAGGTGGTCACCACCACTGACGACATCGTGCCCGCGCTGGCGGTGCTCGTCGCCTCCGACGACCGGCTGGCCTCCGAAGGGGCCGCCGCAATCGAAGCGCTGCGCGCCGCAGGAGCACCGGCGGTGTGGGTGGCCTCGGCCCCCCGCGACGACCTGAAGCCCGACGGATTCCTGCACCGCGGCAGCAACGTGCCGCAAACGATGACTGCCCTTCACGACGCCCTGGGAGTAGGACGATGAGCAAGACGCCCGACTTCGCGAGCCTTTCTTTCGACGACCTCGTCGCCGGCACGACCGTGCCCAGCGCCGACGGCACGACCTGGCCCACACCCGAGGGCATCGATGTCGCGCGACTGCACGGCCCCGAGCACCGCGAGGGACTCACGGCCGTGGCCTCCAAGCCCGGCTTTGCGCCGTTCCTGCGAGGTCCGTACCCGACGATGTACGTGCAGCGTCCGTGGACCATCCGCCAGTACGCGGGCTTCTCCACGGCCGAGGAGAGCAACGCGTTCTACCGGCGCAACCTCGCCGCGGGTCAGAAGGGCCTGTCGATCGCGTTCGACCTGGCGACGCACCGCGGCTACGACTCCGATCACCCGCGGGTGATGGGCGACGTCGGCATGGCAGGCGTGGCCGTGGACTCGATCCTCGACATGCGCATCCTGTTCGGCGGCATTCCGCTGGACCGCATCAGCGTGTCGATGACCATGAACGGGGCGGTGCTGCCGATCCTCGCCTTGTACGTCGTGGCAGCCGAAGAGCAGGGCGTGAAGCCCGAGCAGCTCTCGGGGACCATTCAGAACGACATCCTCAAGGAGTTCATGGTCCGCAACACGTTCATCTATCCGCCGACGCCGTCGATGCGGATCATCGGGGACATCTTCGCCTACACGGCGCAGAACATGCCCCGGTTCAACTCGATCAGCGTGTCCGGCTATCACATGCAAGAAGCCGGGGCGACGGCGGACATCGAGCTGGCGTACACGCTGGCCGACGGCCTGGAGTACGTGCGCTCGGGCATGGCAGCCGGCCTCGACGTGGACGCGTTCGCGCCCCGCATCTCATTCTTCTTCGGCATCGGGATGCATACGTTCATGGAGGTGGCCAAGCTTCGCGCAGCGCGGCTGCTGTGGGCCAAGCTGATGCGCGGCGTCGGGGCCAAGAACCCCAAGAGCACGATGCTGCGCACGCACTGCCAGACCTCGGGCTGGAGCCTCGCGGCGCAGGACCCCTACAACAACGTCGCGCGCACCTGCGTCGAGGCGCTCGCGGCCACCACTGGCCACACGCAGTCGCTGCACACCAACTCGTTCGATGAGGCGCTCGCGCTGCCCACCGACTTCAGCGCTCGCATTGCGCGGAACACCCAGATCTTCCTGCAGCGCGAAGCCGGCGTGACGCGGGCGATCGACCCGTGGGGCGGCAGCTACTACGTCGAGTGGCTCACCCAGGCGCTGGTCGACCGGGCATGGACGCACATGCAGGAGATCGAGGAGATGGGCGGCATGGCCAAGGCGATCGAGGCCGGTCTGCCCAAGCGTCGCATCGAGGAGGCGGCCGCGCGCACCCAGGCCCGCATCGACAGCGGGCGTCAGGCGCTGGTCGGCGTGAACAAGTACGAGGCCTCAGATACGCCCGAGGTCGATGTGCTCGAGATCGACAACTCGGCGGTTCGAGACGCTCAGCTCGCGCGCCTGGCCGAGCTTCGCGCGCAGCGTGACCCGTCGGCCGTCGACGCGCTTCTCGCCAAGATCGCCGCCTCGGCGGAGTCCGGCGAGGGCAACCTGCTCGCGCTGTGTGTCGAGGCGGCGCGCGCCAAGGCGACCGTTGGCGAGATGTCGGCGGCGATGGAGTCGAAGTGGGGTCGCTATGAGCCGCGCTCCGAGGCAATCTCGGGGGTGTATCGCGGAGAGCTCCCGCCCGAAGCCGTTGCGCACGTGACCACCAAGGTCGACGCGTTCGAGCAGACCCACGGACGGCGCCCACGACTGCTCGTCGCCAAGATGGGCCAAGACGGTCACGACCGCGGCGCGAAGGTCATCGCGACCGGCTTTGCGGACGTGGGCTTCGACGTCGACATCGGCCCGCTCTTTCAAACGCCCGAAGAGACGGCGCGCCAGGCCGTGGAGAACGACGTGCACGTGATCGGCGTCAGCTCGCTTGCGGCCGGCCACCTCACGCTCGTGCCCGCGCTGCAGCAGGCGCTGGCGGCCGAGGGGCGCGAAGACATCCTGATCGTGGTCGGCGGTGTCATTCCGCCGCGCGACCAGCCCAAGCTGCTCGAGATGGGCGTTGCTGCCGTCTACCCGCCGGGCACCGTGTTGACCGAAGCCGCCGCCGAGATGCTCGACAAGCTCGAGGCCCAGCTCGCGTCATGAAGCGTCCCTCGCTCTCGCAGCTGACCGAAGGCGTGCGCGCGGGCCAGCGCGCGATGCTGGGCCGCGCGATCACGTTGGTCGAGAGCTCGCGGCCCCAAGATCGGCCGCAGGCCAACGCGCTGCTGGAGCAGCTCTCCCCGCACGCGGGCGGCTCGGTCCGCATCGGCATCACCGGCTCGCCGGGGGTTGGCAAGAGCACGCTCATCGAAGCGTTCGGCCGGCACCTCACCGCCGCGGGACACAAGGTGGCCGTGCTTGCGGTCGACCCCAGCTCGGGACGGACCGGCGGCTCCATTCTCGGCGACAAGACGCGGATGACCGAACTCGCGCGCGACCCGTCGGCGTTCATTCGGCCCAGCCCCTCCGGCGGCACGCTCGGCGGCGTCGCCCGACGCACGCGCGAAACGATGACCGTCTGCGAAGCGGCCGGCTACGACGTGCTCCTGATCGAGACGGTCGGCGTGGGGCAGTCCGAGGTGATGGTGGCCAGCATGGTCGACTTCTTCGTCGTGCTGGTGCTGCCCGGGTCCGGCGACGAGCTTCAGGGCATCAAGCGCGGCATCTTGGAGCTGGCGGACTTGCTCGTGGTGACCAAGGACGACGGCGAGGCCAAGGCCGCTGCGGCGCGTACGTGTCAGCAGCACGCCAACGCGCTTCATCTCATTCCGCCCAAGGTGCCCGTGTGGACGCCGCAGGCGATGACCTGCTCCGCGCTGACGGGCGAGCGGGTCAATGCGATCTGGACCGCGGCCGAGTCGTTTCGCGAGGCGCTTCAGGCCGACGGCGCATGGGAGGATCGCCGACGCGAGCAGTCGGTCCGGTGGATGTGGCGCGCGCTCGAAGGGCAGCTGCGCGATGCGGTTCGTCGTGACCCGACCGTGCTGGAGCTGCTGCGAACGCTCGAGCCGGATGTCCGCTCCGGCAGCACCACACCGGACGACGCGGCCACGCGCCTGCTCAACGCGTTCCGCTCGCGGTGATCGGCACCGCGCCCGGACGCAGGTGTCGCGACAGCACGATCCCGATGTGCGGGACCCAACCGCGCGCCCGCCTGAACGAGCCCGTAGAAGGCGTGGACGCCGGTTTATATGGCGCCGGAGTGCGCGAGGCATACCGGGCTCCGCGAGTCTCCATAAATGCAGTATGTTGGATGCCGGAATGAGGGGCCAGGGCCGCCGGTGCAAAATGCTTGCGCTGCTCGCGTGTTGCGCAGCGGGGTGCAGCGAGCCTGCGGAGGTCGAGCCGGTCATGCAGGTGGACGGGACCTCCACGGGAGAGGCGGTCGAGACCGACTCCACCGGCGTGGTCCCCGACGTGCCCGCGCCGCCGATGCTTCGATGTCCGACGCCGCCGGGGCACACGGGCTCACCGCGCACGATCACCGAGGCCGTCGCCCACATCCAGGCGCTGCCCTCTCCGGTCGACGTGCCGTGCGTGCTCGAATCGCTGGCGCGTCCGCTGCCGGTCGTGTCGACGTCGAGCGTCTTCAGTGCGCAGCCGGGCGTGGGGGAGCGCAGCCCGCGGGTCTTCTTGATGTTCGACGAGCTGATCCTATCGGTCTCGACCGAGGGCGATGGCGCGCGTCTGCTCGAGTTCGCCGAGTTCACCGACCCGCTGACCACGATCAAGGCCGAGCTCGAGTTTCCGCTCGAGGCCGAGACGCTCGTGATCGAGGACGCGTTCACGAAGGTCGAGCACTCCGGCGGGACCGGCTGTAGGTTTTGTCATCGCAACGAGCAGCCCGTCGATCCGGCGCTCTACCCCGGTGCGTTTTCCTCGGATTCGCTCGCGCCGAAGGAAAATACGCTCGTCGAGCTCGAGGTCGTGCGGATGTATGCGGAGACGTGCGACCGCAGCGAGGATGCGTACCGCTGCGACATGTTCGACGCGCTGTTTTCCGGTGAGGTCTTTGCGTCGAGCTTTCCCGAGCACATCCCGACGATCTTCGACTACGACGATTGATCGTCGCGGGCCGTCAGACGAACCAGCGCTGCGCGGCGCCGCGAGACGAGGTTGCCGAGGGTGTGGCGACCGAGCGCGGCGAAGAAGGCGTCATTGGCTTCGCTCAACACGCCCTGCAGGCGGCAGGCGGACACGAGCGAGCAGTCTCCGTCGTCGCGAAAGCACTCCGCGAGCTCTACGGGCTCGAGCGCGAGTACGATCTGCGCGACCGTTGCGGTGCGGGTTGTTTCAAGAAGGGTGAAGCCGCCGGCGCGTCCACGAATGCTTCGAATGAAGCCGGCATGTACGAGAGCTTGGGCAACTTTGGCCAGGTGATTGGCCGACACGTTCAGGCGGTTTGCCGCGTCCGCGAGTCCCAGGGGGCCCGCGTCGTCGACGGCCAGCAGCATCAGCAAGCGTAGGCCGTAGTCGGTGCGACGCGTCAGATGCACGCCGCACCGTGGCAACGCCACCGCGTGAACACAAGGCGGTGCTCGCCGCGGCTCAGGCAGCGCGCAGGCCCAGACGCTTCCGTGCGGGCTCATGGCTTGGCTGGAACTCGGGCAGCGCGACTGCCGCGGTCAGGCCGAGCATCGTGAGGCCCAGGGCCTCGGGCTGCACGAGCTTGGCCGACCGGAGCTGGCTGAGAAGCTCGAAAACGCGCTCGGGGTCGTGACCGGCCAGGCGGCTGAGCAGGTCGACGGTGACACGGATGTCCGCGTCCGCAAGGTCGAACATGGCGCGCAGCAGGTCCAGAGCTTCGGTTTCCGGCGTCGTGGTGTTCATGGTCTGCACCTTCGGACAGCACTGCATGGATGTCTAATTTTCTGCAGAATCGTTCAGGTGGTCAGATGAACCGGCGGATCCGACGCCGGATCCAGTGTCGGATCGTTCCCTTCCCTACAGGTGTACAGAGGTCGGCCCGATCCGGCACCTCACGCAGGTGGCCGCACATCGACGATGACGACCTCGGGCCGGCACCAAAACCGGATCCGAGGGGCGACCGCTCGCTCCATGCCCACGCCGCGGCTGACGATGAGGGTCCGCTCGCCGCCCAGCTCGGTTCGACCCGACGCCCAGCTGCGCGGCACCTTCGAGAGGGTGAGCAGCGGCCCCCAGCCGGGAACCTGAACCTGTCCCCCGTGGGTATGTCCGGCCAAGAGCAGCTCGGCGTCGATGTCCCCGAGGGCGAACGCGGGTCGGTGCCCGAAGACCACGTGGAACCGTTCGTCGGGCCGCTCGATGCTCAGGTCGGTGCGGGCTGAGGCGCGCAGACCCATGCCGGTCAGCGTCACGTCGTCGCGCAGCGCTCGGGAGACCGGGGCATCGGGCAGCACGGTCATGCCCAGCGACTCGGCCTTCGGTGCCCAGGTGGCGTGGGGGAACTCGGAGTCCCCTTCGACCATGTAGACGCCCAAGGGCGCGTCGAGCTGAAGCGGTGCGGCGATGCCCTGGAGCGTCGACCAGGCGTGGGCGTATGCGGCCTCGTCGTGATGCTGGATGACGTCGCCGGCAAAGAGGATGACGTCGGGCTTCGCGGCGAGAACGGCTTGGAGTGCAGCGCGCTCGTGGTCGCCGGGTACGTCGGTTTGGAGGTCGGCGATCACGGCGATGCGCAGCGGTGCGTCGAGGCGGTCGCTGATGACCTCGTGGTGTGAGATCTCCAAGTTGCGCGGCTCCCAGACGAAGGCGTCCACGGCCAGGAGCCCACCGAGCAGTCCCACGGCCAAGAACGCGAGGCGGACCGGGAGTACGGGCCCAGCACGCACCGCGATGGCGAACGCGGTGGTGGGCAGGACGACCGCGAGCGTCCACGACCACACCAGCAGCTTGGCGAAGCCGCCGGGCGTGGGCGCGGTGAGCAGCCCGATGCCGAAGCTTGCGAGCGCGGTTCCAGCCAAGATCAGGGCGCCATCGCGCAGCGAGAGGGGGGCGCGCGCGCGCGCGAGCAGCACGAACGCGACCACCAGGCTCACGCAGACGTGAACCGCGAAGGTGAGCACCATCGACGGGTCCGGGATCATCGTTGCGCCTCAGCATGGCTCATCGGCGCCGCGGCGTCGTTCTGGAGTCGGCGGTCGGCGGCCGTGCGGCGTTGGACGGCCGCTTCGCGGTCGCGAGCGGCGGGGCCCGTAGGGCGCACGAGGCGGCGGAGCGCGACCCGATGGCTTGCAAGCGGGGCCGGCGTGGCGCAATCCGGACCATGGTGGGACGCGCTCGAAAGATCACCAAGCTCGACCGGCATGGCCTCAGCACGGCCGCGAAGACGCAGCTCACGGGCGACGTCCAGGCGCGCGTGGCCGAGGCGTGGGCCAAGGGGCGCGCGCTCATCCTCAATGCGAACAAGCCGAACTACTCGGAGGCATTCACGATCGAGGCCAAGCAGTACGCGGCCCTTCGCACGTGCATTCTCGAGGCGGTCGACGCGATGGCCGACGACGACGGCCAGACTCTGCTCAAGGACGTCGTCGCGGCGGTGCAGGACACGCTGGGTGCCGACCCGCTGTTTCCCAAGGGCCGGATGACGAACTACACCCGCTACACGAAGACGGACCTGGAGGCGCGCGGCGAACTCGAGCGCGTCCCCGGGAAGTCCCCGCAGCGGGTGCGTCGCATTCGCTAGCAGCCTGTGGTGCAACTCCGCGTGTCGGATCGCGCCGCTTTTTCGGCGGAGGCAAGGAGCCGAAACGCAGGAATAGTGGGCCTATTTCAAGCTTTCGGCGACGCCGCCTCGGTCGAAAAGGGCAAGCGAGGCGGCGCGGGGAGTTGCACCACAGGCTGCTAGCCGTCGAACAGGGACCGCGCGATGACCAGCTTTTGAATCTCGCTGGTGCCTTCGTAGATCCGCAGCGCCCGGACCTCGCGGTAGAGGCGTTCGGGCACCTCGCCCACGGTGACGCCTCGGCCTCCGAGCGATTGCACGGCGCGATCGACCACGCGCTGCGCCGCTTCGGTGGCGTAGTACTTCGCCATGCCCGCCATGTCGGGGGTGGCAACGTCACGGTCTCGCGCGGCCGCGGCTCGATAGACGAGCAGCTGGGCCGCGACGTGCTCGGTCGCGACTTCGGCGACGGCGAAGCGGAGGCCCTGCTGCTTGGCGAGCGGCTTGCCGAACTGCACGCGGGTGCTCAGGTGCGCGACGGTTTCCTGCAGCGCGCGGTCGGCCAGGCCCAGCGCCGCGGCGCCTACGGTCACCCGGAACACGTCGAGGTTCGCCAGCGCGATGCGGAGGCCCTTGCCGAACGTGCCGAGGCGGTGGGCGGCGGGTACGTGAACGCCGTCGAACGAGACGCGGCCGATCGGGTGCGGGGCGATGACCTTCATCGGCTCGACGCTCAGCCCCGGGGCGTCGCCGGGCAGCCAGAAGGCGCCGAACTGCGGCTTGCCGTCCTCGCGCGGCTGCGACTCGCGGGCAAACACGACGTAGCTGTCGGCGATGCCTGCGTTCGAGATCCAGCACTTCTCGCCGTGCAGCCGCACGCCGTCGCCCTCGGGCGTGGCGGTGGTCTGCATGCCGGCCACGTCGCTGCCCGCTTCAGGCTCGGTCAGCGCGAACGCGCAGATCGCCTCGCCGCGGACCACCCGCGGCAGCAGCTGGGCCTTGAGGCTGTCGCTGCCGCCGATGGTAACCGGGTTCGAGCCCAGGCCCTGCATCACGAAGGCGGTGTCGAGCGCACCGCTGTGGCGGGCGAGCCACTGCCGAATGAGGCACAGCGGCGTGGATCGGACGCGATCGTGCGCGCCTCCGTGGGCCGCCGGCGCGACGTACTTCAGGAGATCGGCGTCGGCGAGGCGGCGGACGTACTCGCGCGTGCTGCCGGCTTCGTCCGACTCGTCGATGTTCGCGGCCGCGACCTCGGCGACGAAGGCTTCACAGCGCGCCTCGAGGGCGGCGAACTCGTCGCCGTGCACGCCGACGTCGCGGCGGGTGATGTGAGGGTCGGTCCACATGGCGCTATTTCCAGTTCGGGTCGCGCTTGGCGAGCCAGGCGTCGTTGGCCTCTTTGAAGTCGGGGTGCTCCATGCAGATCGCCTGGGCTTGTGCCTCGGCCTCGATGGCGTCGCCAAAGCCCATGTCGAGCTCCTTTTGCAGCATCACCTTGGTCATGCGCAGGCCGAAGTGCGGACCGGCGGCCAGCTGCTTGGCGAGCGCGAACGCTTCGGCGTCGACGTTGGCACGGTCCTCGTCGTCGACCACGCGGGTGGCCAGGCCGATGCGCTCGCATCGCTCTGCGGGCACGCGGCCGCCGAGCATCAGGATTTCGCTCGCGTGTCCCAGGCCCACCACGCGCGGCAGCAGGTAGCTCGCGCCCATGTCCGCGCCCGAGAGCCCGACCTGGGGGAACAAGAACGAGAAGAACGAGTTCTTGCCCATGACCCGTAGGTCCGACGCCAGCGCCATGACGGCGCCCGCGCCGGCGGCCACCCGCTTCACGCTGGCGACGATTGGCAGCGGGCAGCGGCGCATGTTGGCGATCAGCTCGCCGGTCATGCGGGTGAAGCGAAGCAGGCCTTCGGTGTCGCGCTCGAACAGGCGCGTGATGATGTCTTCCACGTCACCGCCGCTGCAGAACGCCTTGCCGCGCCCCTGCAGCACCAGCGCCCGCGCGCCGCCCTCGGCGAGGGTGCGTCGCTCGATGGTGGAGAAGAAGTCGGTCAGCTCGCGGTACACCGCGAAGGTCAGCGCGTTGTACCGGTCCGGGCGGTCGAGCGTGATGATGCCGACCCGGTCGCGCTCCTCGTAGGAGAACGTCTCGGGGGTAGGCATCGGCAGCGGGCGGAAGTCGGGGTCGTGGGTGGTCATGCGGACTCCTCGGGCAGCACGGCGAGCGCTTGAATTTCGACCTGGGCGCGGTCCTCGACCAGCGCGCTGACCTGGACGAGTGCCATCGAGGGGTAGTGCTTGGGCATCAGGTCGCGGTACGCAGCACCGACGTCCTTGATGGCGCCGAGGTAGGCGTGCTTGTCGGTGACGTAGATCGTCAGGCTGATGATCGCTTCATGCGTCGCGCCGGCGGCCTTCACCACGTCGACGACGTTGCCGAGGGCCTGGCGGAACTGCGGCACGAAGTCGTCGGAGACGATGACTTCGGTCGCGTCCCAGCCGATCTGTCCGGCCACGGCGAGCAGGGTGCCGCGGGCGGTCATGCCGTTGGCGTAGCCCTTGGGGCGGGGCCAACCTTCGGGAAGAATGGTGGTGGTGCTCATGCGGTTTCGCCTCCATCGAGGGGTAGGGCGGTGCCGGTCACGGCCGCCGCGGGGTCGCCGACCAGGTAGCCCACCATCGCCGCCACTTCGGCGGGCGCGATGAGCCGCTGCATCGGGGAAAAGTGCTCCAGGCTGGCGCGGGCCTGCTCGGCGGAGCGCCCGGTCTTCGACGAGATGTTCTCGACCGCGCTCGCGACGATGTCCGTGTCGGTAAAGCCAGGGCAGATCGCGTTGACCGTGATGCCCGCGGTCGCCACCTCGGAGGCCAGCGCGCGTGTGAACGCCACCAAGGCGCCCTTGCTCGCCGAGTACGCCGCAGTGAACTTGTACCCCTTGAGCGCCGCGGTGGACGCGATGTTCACGATGCGCCCCCAGCCGGCCTTCTTCATGCTCGGCAGCACCGCGCGGCACAGCTCGAACGGCGCGGTCGCGTTGACGGCCATCGTGCGGGCCCAGGTCTCGTCGTCGGTTCGATGCGCCGGCGCCGACGGAGCGATGCCCGCGTTGTTGACGAGAACGGTCGCACCTGCGTCAGCAAGGCGGGTACACAGCGCGGCGCGGTCCGAGGCGTTCGCGAGGTCGGCCACCGCAGTGTCCGCACCGTCCAACGACGCGGCGGCGTTGCGGAGGCGGGCTTCGTTCCGGCCGACGAGCAGCAGCGCGTGCCCGGGGGCCAGCGCCTGCGCGATCGCCAGCCCGATGCCGCGGCTCGCTCCAGTGATCACCGCCAAAGGTCGTTCAGGGCGCGCCATGCCGCGAGTGTACTGCGCACCTTCATGGCCTCGACGACGTGCTCCGTGAGAACAATCGTGCGCGACCGCGGGCGGGAAGGCTGCACCGCGTGTACGGTCCGAGGCATGCGACGACTGCTGGTCACTGCGCTCCTGCTCTCCCTCGGTTGTGATGGAGCCGACGATGTGCCGAAGGCTGCGCCCAAGACCTCCGCGGCCCAGGCCCAGTCCGAGGAGGCGCCCAAGGCTGGCGCCCCCGCCGATGCCGAGCCCGCCGCGAAGCCTGCCGAGCCCGCCGCAGCGGAGAAGCCCGCCGCCGACGCGCCGACGAAAGCCGACGCGCCCGCCGGTGGCACCAACACCAAGACGGTCGACATCGATCCTGCCGCACCACCGGCCGTGACGCTGCTGAGCGCGGGCACCGACCCGAAGCCGCTGCGCCTTGCGCCGACTGCGGGCAGCACCGAGCGGCTGTCGATGACGATGGCGACCACCGTGAAGATGAAGATGGGCGAAGCTGAGGCGCCCGCGGTGGAGGCTCCTCCGGTCGTGGCCGTGATCGCGACGACCGTCGATGGCGTCGAAGGCGATCTCATCGATGCGACGTTCGCGTACGAGTCGATGAGCGTCGACGACTCCAAGGGCGGCAACCCGATGATGGTCCAGCAGATGAAGACCATGCTCGAGGGGTTCGAGGCGTTCCGCGGCTCGCTGAAGCTCGACAACCGCGGTGCCCTCAAGGGCGGCTCGGTCGATGTCCCGCAGTCGCTTCCCGCCCCGATGCAGCAGATGGTGAACCAGCTTCAGCAGAGCGTGGCGCAGATGCAGGTGCCGCTGCCCGCCGACGCGGTCGGCGTGGGCGGTTCGTGGAAGGCCGAGACGACGCTCGATCAAAACGGCATGAAGCTGAAGCAGTTCGTCACCTACGCGGTGCTCGAGCGCTCCGGGAACACGGTGAAGCTCTCGACCAAGGTGGAGCAGGAGCTGCTCGATAAGAGCTTCACGCCGCCGGGCATGGCGGGCGTGACTGCGACGATCGACAACTACCGAGGCGGCGGCGAGGGGACGTTGACGCTCGACCTCGGCCAGGTGATGCCGACCGCGTCCGAGATGACCGTCGACGTCGCCATGGACATGGAAATCGAGATGGCCGGACAGAAGCAGTCGCAGAGCATGGAAATGAAGCTCGCGGTCACGATGGCGGAAGTGAAGTAGTCCCGCGGGGCGCCACGACGCTGCGCACGGTCGTCGCGGTGCCGAACAGCCCCAGATCGCGGACGTGAACCACGTCGTCGGGGTCGCCCTCGACCAGGCGCAAGGACCAGTGAACGGTCGGGGCCCGGGGCGTGACGGTCGTGACCGGCGACTGCCAGGTGCCGCGGCGCGTATCGGGGGGATCGAGCGAGGCCACGCGACGGTCGTCGATCCACAGCTCGAGGCGGGCGCTGGGCGAGACGTCGGCGTGGGTCAGCGTGACGACGGCGTGCAGGGGCCCCGGCGCTGCAGCGGTCTCACGCCCGAATACCAGCGGCGCTTCGGGTCGGAGCACGAGGCTCAGCCCCACCACCTCCGGCGGGGTCTCGAAGGTCGGGCGGTAGCGCGACAGCCCCGCACCCGCGACCCACACCGTCGGCTCGACCGCATGCCCAAGGTCCATCGCCGGGCCCAGGGTCACCGCCTCGAGGCGATCGATCGGCGTAGGGCGGTCGGGGCCGAGCCAGCGAATCTCGGCGACGCCGCCGAAGGGGCACGGGACCTTGAGCCGACCGCGCGTGGACCCGCGAAGGGTGACGGTTCGGGCGCCTGAGAGCGCGATCGGGCCCAGCGTGTCGCGTGGACGGGCGGCCGCCCGCGCGCGCTGCAGCAGCACCGCGTTGCCATCGATCGTCAGGACGCGCTTGGCGTTGGGGCCGTCGGTGCCCGGCGTCATCACGATGGCCAGCGAGCCTTCGCCGAGCCCGGGCGGAAGGGTGAACGTGACCGCCGCGTCCTTGTCCAAGCAGACGCCGTGTGCACTCGGGGTCCCGCCGCCGTGCATCGGGAGCGCAGGGGAGGGGCCCATCATCGGAAACAAAGACACCTGCGCGTTGGGGTCGAGGGCGAGGCGAACGAGCACCATGCGCAGCTCGTCCCGGGTGACGCGCCCGGGCATGGTCCGCTCGACCGGCGTGAGGCGGTCCGTGAACAGCTCGAAGGCGGTCGCAGAGACGGCGGTCAGCGGCGGCGGCAGGCGACCGTCGAACGCCGCGCGGGGGGGGTGCGACGGTTCGGGCCGCATGTGGTGCGTCGCTTCGCCGACGAGCAGGTACACCGGTGGAGGCGCTTCGCCGCGAGCGCGCGGTCCGGCCTCGAGCAGCTCCATTGCGGTGCCGTAAAGCGCCTCGCGACCGTAGTACGGCACGACGTCGACGCCGTGCTTCATCGCGAGCGCGCCCCCAACCTGATTGTAGGTGTGGCCGTGGTGCCAGCCTTCCCCGCCGGCGATCACGACGGCGCCAGGCTCGAGCGCCGCTGCGATGCCGTCGACGAGTCGGTCGGCCCCGTCGAATTCTCGTAATCGCGTGGTCGGCGTTCGCACGAGCGGGCCCGCGACGGTCCATACCAGCCCCGCGACGGCAGCCGCCACGAACGCGTACTTCGCCCAGCCTCGTAGACGCGCGGTGACGGCCGACAGCGACGCGACGCACAGCAGCGCCGCGATGGGGAGCAGCTCCGGCGCGAGGTATCGCCCATAGTAGAAGAGGCCCGCCCGCGGCAGGTTCCGCTGGGCGTAGAGGAGGACGGTTGCGGCCAGCGTTGCGCAGATCGCCGTGAGCCAGACGTCGCGCGCACGGGTCAACCGTGCCCGCAGGGCGGCGCCCGGCAGCGCCAGCAAGGCGCCGGGGATGAGCACCGGGCCAAAGAGCGCCCACGCGGGGTCGAGCCGCGCGTGGGTACGGCCGCCCGAGATCCAGAACAACACCCCGTACAGGACGACGCCGCCGAGCGCGACCGCGGCGACCATCAGCGGGGTCGTGCGCCGCGTCCACGCGCGTCGCGGCCCATCGTCGCGGCGGTCGAACGCCAGCGCGTCGACGCTGGACCACACCACGACCAAACACAGGGCGCCGCCGACGAGCGTCCACGGCGTGCGAAGCCACGTCACGTGAAGCTGCTTGTTCAGCTCGTCCGCCAGATAGGGAAAGGTCGAGGCCGCGTGGGCGAACACCGAGCCGACGAGCACCGTCAGGTACACGAACACCGGGCGACGTCGCTGCGGCGCGTGGCCGGGGAGCAGCCAGAGCACGCCGAGCAGAAGCGGCGCGGTGAGCCACGCGTTGCCGCGGACCCAGGCGGTCGCACCCAAGAGCAGCGCGCCACGATCGAGGCCGCGCGTATCGTGGTCGGGACACCGCACGATCGAGAGCACGGCCGCCCACAGCAGCAGGCTCGTCGGCGTCTCCGAGAGCGCGGTGCGATGCACCCAGATCGCCAGCGGATTGGCGGCGATCACCAAGGCGGTGAGCGCGGCCCAACCCGAGGAGCCAAACACGCGGCGCGCGACGAAGTAGATCACCAGCACCAGCAAGAACGCCTCGAAGACGATCACGCCGTGGACTGCCGGCGGCCCCGCGATCATGCCGGCGATCGCCATCCACGTCGGGTGAAGGTGGAAGAACTGCGGGACCACGCGGCCGCGGTCTCGGTCGGCGAGGTACCAGCCGGGGCGATACGCGCCCTCGTAGGTGTCCTCGCGCCACCGCTCCGAACGCTTGGGGTACAGGCCCAAGAGATCGCCGGGCCCCGGCCGCGCGCGGTGTTCGGCGCTGGCGCGCGCGAGCACGCCGTCGTGATGCTCGAAGCCGTGAGTTCGGATCGTGTGCTGGGCCCGGAGCGTGTATGTGCCCTGGTCTCGGCCGGCGAGGGCGTAGTCGGCCGAGGGCACGCGCAGCCCAACCGCGAGCAGGCCGATGGCGAGCGGGATCCACATGCGGCCCCACGCGGGGGCGGGGCGAACCGCGCCGTCGTCTGCGCGCCACGGCCACAGCATCGCGGCCAGGCTCAAGCAGGCGAGGGTCAGCGCAATGGGGTCGAGCAGCGAGAACAGGCCCAACAGGACGCCGGCCATGCCGACGAACGTCATGGCGACCACGATCCCGAGCGTCCATTGCTCGAGCCGGTCGCCGTGATGCTCCTCCCGACGCGCTCTCAACAGCACGCTGGTGGTGACCGCAGCCGGTCCGAGCGCCACCCAGAGCATCGTCACCCCACCGCTGCGGCGCAGCCGCACGTTTGCGCCGACGTGACGACCGCGGCGCAGGGCGTCGAGCCGTGCGGGCATGCAGGCGCGGGGTTCGTCACGGCGGGAACCTAACACGCGCCGGGAAGCGTTCTGGCGCTCACCGAACGCACCGCGCAACCGCTTGCGCACGCCATCGCGGTACTGGCAAGCGGTCGGCATCCTTGGCATAGTCCGCCGGCGGCGCTCCGGCGCCGTTCCCCACCACGCGCGCGCTCCCGGCTCCCTCTGCATCCCGCAAGGGCGCCCCGGACGGGCGGCGCACCACACCCACTTCGGATTCGGAGGACAGCATGGTCACGTACATGGACGGCAAATGGTTGGACGACGCAGACGCCACGGTCAGCGTGCGGTGTCGCGCGTTGAACTACGGCATGGGCTGCTTTGGCGGCGTGCGAGGCTACCTGGCCGACGACGAAAACGAGGTCTTCGTCTTCCGACTGGAGGAACACGTCAAGCGCCTGCAGCAGTCGGCGCGCATCCTCCACCTGCGCCTGCCCGGCAACGCGCAAGAGGTCGCCAACATCCACCTCGAGCTGCTGCGGCGCAACGAAGTTCATCATGACGTCTACATGCGCCCGCTGCTGATTCACAACAGCAACGAGCTCGCACCCGTGCTCGACATCGAATCGAGCTCGTTCATCCTCTTTTCGATGCCGCTGAAGCGGTACATCGACAAGGATGCGATCGACGTCTGCATCAGCTCGTGGCGTCGCGTTCGCGACAACGCGATCCCCTCACGCACCAAGCCGACCGGCGCGTATCTCAACAGCGCGCTCGCGCGTCGCGAGGCCTTCGACAACGGCTTCGACGAGGCGATCTTCTTGACCGACGCCGGCAAGGTCTCCGAGGGCAGCGCCGAGCACATCTTCATCATTCGCGACGGCACGCTGTTCAGTCCGCCGAGCACCGAAGACAACCTCGACGGCATCACGCGGCGCACGCTGATTCAGCTGGCGACCGAGGACCTCGGGCTCAAGTTCGAGGAGCGCTCCATCGGGCGCAGCGAGCTGTACGTCGTCGACGAGATGTTCCTGTGTGGAACCGGCGCGCAGGTCACCCCGGTGCGTTCGGTCGACCGCCGCGCGCTGGGCAGCGGCGGCGTCGGGGAAATCACCGCGAAGATTCAAAAGCACTTCCAAGACGTCGTTCACGGCCGCGTCGAACACCGCCGCAACTGGCTCACCCCCGTCTGGGGCTGATCGCGTCCCTCGGGCATGGCTGACGCCGCCGACGCCCCTCCATCCCAGCCGCGCGTGCATCCGATCGTTCGGGCGCGCTGGGTCATTCTCGCCGTATTCGTGGCGCTGTGCGCGTGGCTCGTGCCGGGCGTCTCATCGCTACGACACGACGACGACGTCCTCGCGTTCTTGCCGCCGGACCACCCGGACGTCGAGACGTTCAACGACGTCGCAGACCGCTTCGGCATGCTCGAGGTCGGACTCGTCGGTCTGCGTGCCGGCGGCGACGACCTGCTCGAGCCCGGCCGCACCGAGCAGGTACGTGCGCTCGGCGTCGGCGTAGCCGAGCTGCCCGGCGTTCGACTCGTTCTTTCGTATCCCGACCTGCCCGACGCGCGCGTCGAAGGGGAGACCCTGGTCGTCGAGCCGCTCGTGCCCAAGGGCTCCACCGAGCCGGACGACATCCGAACGCGGGTTCTCGGCAATCGGAACGCCGTGGGCAACCTGGTCTCGACTGACGGGACCGCGGCGGTGCTGCTGGTCTATCTGCTTCCCTCCGACGACCCGGCGACGCGGGCTGAGCATCTGCAGGGGATCCGGACCCTCGTCGAGTCGCAGTGGGACGGCGAGGCGCACTTCGGCGGCGGTCCGTTCGCGCAGAGCACCGCGGCGCTTTCGAGCCGTGCCGACATCGAGAAGCTCTCGCCGGCGGTGATCGGCGTGCTCGTGCTGGCCTCCGCGCTGCTGCTGGGTAGCGTGGGTGGTGCCGCCCTCAACCTGGTCGTGACCGCGCTGGGCGTGGGTCTCGTCGTCGGCGCCCACGGGCGCTTCGACGAACCGCTGACGATCGTCTCCAGCACCACGCCGGTGATGATGGTGGCGCTCGGCGGCGCGTTCGGCATGCACATCATCGCGGGGTACCAGCGTCAGGCGGGCTCCCCCATCGAGCGCGCCAGCGCGACCGTTCGCGAGCTGCTCGTGCCCGTCATCCTTTCGGGCGTGACCACGGCGACCGCGTTCTTTGCCCTGGTCGTGATGCCGCAGGTCCCGATGCAGCGCTTCGGCGTGGTGGCCGGCGTGGGGGTGCTGCTGCTGCTGGCGCTGGCGCTGTTCGTCCTGCCGGCCCTGCTGTCGGTGCTGCCCTCGCGGCTGCTTCCGACGCGCGCCGACCGGACCTTCGGGATGAAGCGCCTGCCGCCGCTTTGGGCGCTGGGTCTGCTCGCTGCGGTTGGCCTTGCGGGCACGGCGACGCTGTCGGGCGACCCCGACACCCGCAACGTCTTCGACCCTCAGAGCGAGCCCGCGCGGGCCGATGCGTTCTTGGCCGAGCACTTCGGTGGCTCGCAGTTCGTGCAGATCGCCATCGAAGGCGACCTCCAAGAGCCCGCGGTGCTGCGGTCGATTCGCAGCATCACCGAGCAGCTCGACGATACACAGGGCGTCGCCGACGTGCGTTCCCTGCTCGAGCCGGTCGCGCTGTTGACCGAGGGGTTCGGGGGGCGAGCCGGCATCCCCGCCACGCCGGGTCGAACGCGTCGCGTGGTCAGCAACCTCGCCGACCAGGCGCCGATGGCCCAGCTGATGACGACGGACCAGGCAGGCGCCATCGTTCACGTGAAGCTTGCGCCTGCCACCAGCGAAGCGTTTCAGGCCGTCACGCAGGAGATCCGCGGCATCGTCGACCAGGCGTCCGCGGCACTCGTCGACGGCGAGATCCGGGTCGCGCGCGCATCGGTGTCGGCGGTGAAGGCCGCGCAGCGTACCGAGGTTCGTCGCCGCGTCGGTGCGCTGGTTGGGCGCGAGATCGACGACGCAACGCTCGACGCGCTGCTGACCGTCGACGCCCGGGACCCTGCGCTGGCGGCCGAGCTGAAGGCGGCGCGGACGCGGGCGTTCGGTACGGATGAGGTGATCGAGCCGCTCGAGCCGAGCGAGTACGAGGCGGTGCCGTTGCGGACGATCGCCACCGCGCGAGGCGAAGCCCTCGAGGCCGCGCTGCGCAAGCACCTGCCGACCCTGGTGGAGGCGGACCCCGAGGGCGTTGGCTTCGCGGCTGAGCAGCTCGGCCAGTGGGTGGACGAGATCGTGGAGCGCCGTCGGGTCGACGCCGCCTGCGACACGCTGGAGCTCGACCGCGGTCCGCCGCCGCCGCCGCCCACGCCAGACCCCACCGGCCTCGGCTTTGAAGACGACGCGCCGCCGCCCAAGCCCGCAGGTGCCTGCGGTGCGCTGCTCACCGTGCTGTCCGAGCTCGACGACGAGGAGTGGACAGCACCGGGGGATGTGTCCGGAGAGGACATCCTGCGGCGATATCCCGTGCGATTCGCGGTGACCGGGCAGCCCGTCATCGGTCAGGCGTTTGCGGACTCGGTGAGCACCAGCCTCGGCACGTCGACGCTGGTCAGCATCGCCGCGCTGGCGCTGACGCTGCTGCTCGCCGGCCACATCCGCGCGCTGCTGCCCGCGGTGTGGACCCTTGCGATCACCGGCGGCACGTTGGCGCTGCTCGGCCACCCGATCAGCATCGGCACCAGCATGGTCTCGTGCATCGCGCTGGGGGCCGGGGTCGACTTCGCGATCCACCTCGCCGTGCGGGCTCGCGCTGAAGGGGGCGACGGCCAGGCCGCAGTCGACGGGCTCGGCGTGGTCGTGCTCATCACCGGCGTGCAGCTCGCGCTCGCGTTCTTGGTGCTGCTGGCGTCGCAGATGCCTCCGCTGCGCCAGTTCGGCGTCGGCCTGGCCATCGGCCTGCTCGTCGCGGCCGCCGGGGCCGTGTGGTTCACCCCACGCCTGTACAAACGGGGGTGATCTCGACCGTGCTTCAGATCACTTCTGCGCGTATTTCGGCATTGATTCCATGTACTTGTGTCTCGTGGTGGCGTGGGGCACTCAATATCCAGCGCCCGCGCGCGTCGAACAACCCGCCCACCCCTGGGCGACGCCCCCGTTACACTCCTGGAGCCTGACGATGAAGAGAACCCTGTTCGCTGCCGCGCTTTGCCTCTCCAGCCTCGCTGCCGTGCCCGCCGCGTCTGCAGGCGTGCCCGCGGTCTCGACCGCGCCCGCCGCGTCGATGGCCGCCGACGCGAACAAAATCCTCGCCGAGATCGACCGCCGCGCGAATGCCTTCAAGGACCAGCAGTACGCCGCGCAGATGCAGATCTTCAAGAGCGGCACGCTCAAGCGCACGCTCGCCTTCGACGCGACGATGAAGGGACTGCAGAAGCAGTTCATCCACTTCACCGCGCCCGGTGACGTCGCGGGCATGAAGATCCTGATGCAGGACGCGGCGACGCTGTACGTGTACCTGCCCGAGTTCAAGAAGGTTCGGCGCGTCGCGGCCCACGCGATGAACCAGGGCTTCCTCGGCGGTGAATTCACCTACCAGGACATGACCGAGGTGCAGCTCTCGCCGTTCTACGACGCCACGCTCGCCGGTCGTGAAGGCAAGAAGACCACGCTCGAACTCAAGCCCAAAGCCGGCGTCGAGGCCTCGTTCGCACGGCTCGAGGTCGTCATCGACGCGAGCAAGGGCGGCGTCACACAGATTCGCTACTACGACGGGTCGGACAACCACATCCGCACGCAAACCCGTGAAGCGTGGAAGAAGGTGGGCGGCGAGCTGATGCCCACCAAGGTTTCGATGGCCAACCTGAAGACGGGCGATACGACCGTCATCGAGTTGCGCGAAGTTCGGGTGAACGAAGGGGTCGACGAAGGCCTGTTCTCCCGGCGTCAGCTGCTCCGCTGAGCACCGACGGGGTTTTTTGAGCACAGCAGCCCTTCCTCTTCTCGTCCGCCTTCTTGCCCCTGCCGACAGCGGGGCTGCCGACGCTCCCCCCACCGACCCCGACGTGTCGCAGCCCGCTGCGGACGCGGAGGGGTCGACGTCGTCGCAGCCCGAGTCCGAGCCGGACCCTGCGCCGGAGCCGACGCCCTCCGATGGGGACGTGGCGCCGCAGCCCGAGCCCGAGCCCGAGCCCGAGCCGGCGGCGGAGCCCGAACCCGAGCCCGAGCCTCCCGCACCGGCGTCGGCCGAACCGGCCGCTGAGGGAGACGGGGAACTCTCGATGGACGACATCTTCGGGACCGACGAGGACTTCGAGGATGTCGAGACGGTCGAGCCCGACGCGGCGGCTGCCTCTGCGAAGGCGGCCCCCAGCGCCGGCCAAAAGGTGCTGAGCAAGCTGGACACCAACGTCCGGATCGTCAGCTCGGTTTACTACGACATTGCGCGGGTCGACGAACGCCAGTTCTCTCGGAACGAGAACCGCCTGGAGTTCACGTTCCGCTACACGCCCAACGAGCACATCCAGATCGTGGGCAACGTCGAGCCCGTCTTCCTCGGCGTCGCCCAGGCACAGGAACTCGACGACCTTGCGACCCGGCAGATGCTGACGCCGTTCCACGTCGAGTCCGACGCGGCATACGTTGCGATCAACGACCTGCTGCCAAAGCTCGACCTCAAAGTCGGGCGGCAGATCGTTCAGTGGGGTACGGCGGACCGCTTCAATCCCACCAACAACATCAACCCCGACGACCTCGAAGACCGGCCGCTGTTCACCGAGCCGATCGCCAACCAGATGGTCGTCGTCGACTACGCGCCGCTGGACGACAAGCTGTGGTTCGAGGGGGTCTACGTGCCGTTGTTCTACCCGGCGCTGTTGCCCCCTTCGGCCGCCGCCGGTCTCGAGGACCCGCAGTCTCCGGTCCCGTTCGCGCGCGATTCCGACGTGGAGAAGATTGCCGAGCTGCAGCGGCGGCTCGACATCACGCCGAGCCTGGTGCCATCGGTGTTCGGGACCGTGCGCATGCCGAAGCGCCGCTTCTCGGACGGACAGAGCGCGATCAAGCTGGGCACGTCGCTAGGCGGCGTTGATGCTTCGATCAGTTACTACAACGGGCGCCACGACATCCCGATGCCGCTGCGGGTCGACTCCACGACGAAGGACCCGCTCGACGGTCCGCCTGACGAGGCGGAGTGCTGCTATCGGTCGGACGTCGTCCTGAACTACCCGCGCATGCAGGTGCTGGGCCTGGACTTCACGACCCAGGTTCCGTTCCTGAACAACCTCGGGCTGTGGGGCGAGGGCGCGCTGTTCTTCCCCGCCGCGCAGGACCTCTACATCGAGTTCCCGCTCGCGATCGACGTCACGCCCAATGACGAACTCGTGAACCCCGTCCAGGACCTTCGTGGCCCCGCGATCGACGACCGGCCCTACATCAAGGCCACGGCCGGCTTCGACTACACCTTCGGCAAGCACGTCTACGTGCAAGCCCAGTACCTGCGCGGGTTCATCGACGAGTTCGGAGCCGACCACATCGGCAACTACCTCGTCGGCGGCACGGAGCTGATCTTTTTCGGCCGCCGCGTCCTGTTTCGAGCCTTCGGCGTGGTCGACTTTCCCACCGACCCCGACGACAACAGATCGTACGTGCTCTATCCCGAGCTCGTGCTCGTTCCGCCGTGGGGCGGGGTCACGTTCAACATGGGCAGCTTCTTCCTCATCGGAGAGTCCGACACCAAGTTCGGTCAGCCCGGGGCAGGTAGCTCCATCGCCTTCGCCAAGGTCACTGGGGCGTTCTGACGCGTCGGGACGGGGCTTCGGCCTGCTAAGCTGCTCGCCTTGAGCGCCACCGAAAAGCAGGTCGAGGGCAGAGTCCTTCGAACGGTCGCACCGTGGGTGGGGCTGGGCGCGGGCGTCTTCACCCTTGTCGCTCTGGTTCTCGTCCTCACCGAGAAGGAGCCGGAGGCCACGCCCGTCGTGGCGGCCAACAACGAGACCGATGCGGGGGACGACGGCGAACCCACGACGGCGTTCGACGTGCCGCCGGTCGGCGCTCAGGCCGGTGATGATCCGTTGGCGGGCCTTCCAAAGCCGCCGCCTGCATCCGAGGGCGTGGAGGATGGAGCCTCCGAGGCCAGTGACCTTACCGGCGAAGACCTCGAGAACGAACGGAAAGCCGTCGGCTCGATCCCCAAGGGCGGCCTGCCGAAAGTCCCGACGGTTACGATCCCCGTGGGGACGATCGAGCGCGTTGAAGGCAGCCGCGACTGGATCATTCACACGGTGGTCGGGCGGGAGACCATCGATCAAATCGCGTATCGGTACGCCGTCAAGCCGGAGTCGTTGCGCCTGTGGAACGGGATCGACGGCAAGGCCGAGCGCGCCAAGAAGGGGTCGCGCCTGCGGATCAAGGCGCGCAAGATTCCACCGGCCCGGGTCGAGCTGCAGTATGTGGTCAAGCCCGGCGACAGCTGGGCCTCGATCGGGATCCAGTACGGTGTCGATTCGGCCGACCTTCGCGCGACGAACTGGGACGCCGGCCAACAGCTCACCGTCGGACAGATCATTCGATTGTGGGTGGACCCCGTGGTGTTCCACTGGGTCGCGACCGAGGACGACGATCCGACGAAGGTGCGCCCCGGCGCGGTCGGGGTTGGGCCTCCGCAGAACGGGCGCCTGGTCAACGGCGTGAAGCTGCCGGACAGCAGCTACTACAAGCTGCGCCTGCCTCCTTCATCGTACGGCACGACGTTTGCGGTCGAAGCGTTGCTCCGAGGCATCGTGCTGTTCGAGGCCCGGGCGGACTATGAGCGCCCGCTGACGTTTGGCTCGATGAGCTGGCGTCACGGCGGAGACCTCACCGGTCACGTCTCACACCAGAGCGGTCGCGACCTCGACATCGGTCTCCCGCTCCTGGAGAAGTACCCCGAGTGGTTCCCGGTCGAGCCCAAGCGCATCGACTGGGAGACCACCTGGAAGCTGGTGACGGCGATGTTCGACACGGGCGATGTGGTCGTCGTGTTTCTCGACTACGACCTGCAGAAGCCGCTCTTCAAGGCGGCGACCAAGCTCGGCGCGACCGAAGAGGAGCGCAAGCAATACCTGCAGTACCCGCGGGGGCCCAAGGCGCAGGGCCTCATTCGACACAGCCGGGGCCACACGAAGCACGTCCACGTGCGCTTTGCGTGCGGCCCCTACGAGGTCGAGTGTGCGGACAACTCGACCCTCGGTGCGGAGTAGGCCTCAGCCCGCGAATACCGAAGCGTCGCCGCCGAGAGCATCGACGAGCACCGCGAGGGCGGCCCGCTGCTTGGGCACCAAGTCGTCGAGGTCTCGCGCAATGCCGCCGGTCACTTCGAGGACCGCAGCCCTGACCGAGGCATCCGCGGTCTTCATCTGGGCCAGGAACGCCGGCGTGCAGTCGTCGGGCTCGTCGTGGGTGTTCCAGATCCGAATCAGCGCGGTCTCAGCCCACCGCGGCGCTCGAGCGTGCAGTCCGGGCATCGCGTCGAGCAGTGCCTGGAGGTACGCATCGTCCATGTTCTCCGCCAGGTAGAACACGCTCCAGAGGATGCCGTAGGGGTCTTCGTCCTCGAGTGCGCCGAGCAGGTCTGGCAGCAGCGCCGGGCTCGCGACCGCCTCGAGCTGGGCGACGAGCGCCTGGGGGTCGACCGCCAGCGCTTCTCCGGGTGGGGTTGCGGCCGCGTTGGACAGCTCGGCCAGGATGGCGTGCGCGTCTGCGACGTCCTTCGTCACCGGCTTGGCCGGTGGCTTCTTGGCCGCGGTCTTCTTCTTGGCCGCGGTCT